>NZ_DSDD01000278.1:0-4421 GCF_011048875.1 Rhodovulum sp. | reverse complement strand
GCGTTCCGCTCTTGGTCGCATGGAGGCACCCGGCTTGGCAAGCGGGGCGGGGCGGGGCGCCTCAGAGCGTCAGGAAATAATCGTCATGGGCGCGCCAATAGGCCACCAGATCCGCAGCCCGCGTCCGCTTCAGGCCCAGGGTTTCCATCGCGTAAAGATCGGCGGATATCAGCCCGGCGACACGAAATCCATGCTGCGCGGCGGTGCGCGCAGGGCTGCCCTCGGAAAAGATCGCCTCGACCTGTGCCGAGGCATTGACCAGCGCGAAGACGATCGCCAGCGGCGGTGTCGCGGGCCAGCGCCCGGCCGCCTCGCGAGCGAAGCGGCGCCAGCCATCGGGGCTGGACAACAGCGTTTCCAGCGCAAATTCCGTCAGACCATCGGGATCGGCCTCAGGTCCCGATGTCGCGTCGCGTGTCTGCGTGGCTACGGTCGGCTGAACCATTGGCATCACTTCACAACCCCCAGGACGGGCAACCGCCGCCCGGCCAACCATGACTGAACATCATACAGGGCGCGAGACCGAACCACCCTGGACACCTCGCCCCGTTGGCGCAGCATAGGCCGACGCGCGGGACCGGGCAAGACGTTCGGGACCGATGAGCGGTCTTTCCCGAATGGCGCTGGCCGCTGCGCCCGCGCCCTGCGCGCTTGCAGCCCTCTTGCATCGGGATAGGGGATGGTCCATACATTCAAGAAATTGCATGTGATGATCGCATGCGGGTTTCCGGTAGCCTGCGCTGCCGGACCAAACCTGTGAACGGGATGGCCGCCTGCGGCGGACGACCGCAAGGCCCGGAAAGGAGGGACCAGATGAAGAAGGCCCTGTTTTTCATGCTCGCGCTCGGGATGGCCCTGCCGGTTGCGGCGGGCGAACTGGTGCTTGAGCCGGTCGAGATCACCGAATGGAAGGCCGTCCACGGTCAGGTCGAGACCCGCGACCGGGTGCCCGCCCGCGCGCGGATCGGCGGCACGCTGGTCGAGCTCAAGGTGACCGAGGGCGACCGGGTCGAGGCGGGCCAGGAAATCGCGCGGGTCGAGGATGACAAGCTGACATTCCGGCTGCGTGCCATCGACGCGCAACTGACCGCGCTGCGAACCCAGCTTCAGACCGCCAAGACCGATCTGGACCGGGGCGAGGCGCTGCGCGAGCGGGGCGTCATCACCCAGCAGCGGCTGGACCAGTTGCGCACTCAGGTCGACATCCTTCAGGGCCAGATCGGCACCGCCGAGGCCGAACGCCGGGTGATCGAGCAGCAGATGGCCGAAGGTGCGGTGCTCTCGCCCGATGCGGGCGTGGTTCTGGCGGTGCCGCAGTCCTTGGGGTCGGTGATCACGCCGGGCGAGACGGTGGCCGCGATCGGCGGCGGCGGCGTCTTCCTGCGGCTTGCCGTGCCCGAACGCCACGCCACCGCGCTGGCCGAGGGCGACGCGATCGCGCTGGGCGCGGGCGTGGGGCTGGACGGACAGACCGGGCGGCTGGCCAAGATCTATCCCCAGATCGAAGGCGGCCGCGTGATCGCCGATGTCGAGGTCGAGGGGCTGGATGGCCGATTTGTCGGTCGCCGCATGCCGGTGCGCCTGCCCGTGGGCACGCGCGCCGCGCTACTGGTGCCGCCCGGGGCGGTCAGCCGGGCGGGCGGGCTGGATTTCGTGACCGTGGCAGGGCAGGCGGGCGCGGGGCCGGTGCGCCGTGCCGTCGTGCCGGGCGAGATCGTCACCCATGACGGCGCCGATTGGCGCGAGATCCTGAGCGGGCTTGTCCCCGGCGAGACCGTGGTGACCGGCCATGACTGACGCGCCGAAATCCCCCGACGCGCCCCGCGGCCCGAAACTGGGAATCGCGGGCCAGTTGACGCGTGGCTTCATCTCCTCGCCGCTGACGCCGCTTCTGCTGCTGGCGGCGCTCGCCGTGGGGTTGATCGCCCTGATGAGCCTGCCGCGCGAGGAAGAGCCGCAGATCTCGGTCCCGCTGGTCGATATCCATGTCCGCGCCGACGGGTTGAAGGCCGCCGATGCCGTCAAGCTGGTGACCGAACCGCTTGAGACCATCGTCAAGGGCATAGACGAGGTCGAGCATGTCTATTCCGAAACCCGCGACGACCGGGTGATGCTGACCGCCCGCTTCGAGGTGGGCCTCAGCCAGGACTCCGCGATCCTGCGGGTGCGTGACAAGATCCTTGCCAATCTCGACCGCATCCCGGTCGGCATCCCCGAGCCGATGGTGGTGGGCCGCGGCATCAACGATGTGGCCATCGTCTCGCTGACCTTCTCGCCCATTGCGGGTCAGGACGCGATCACCCCGGCCGACCTGACCCGCATCGCCCGCGAGGTCGAGGTCGAACTGGCCAAGGTCACGGATGTCGGCCTGACCTATCTGGTCGGCGCCACCGACGAGGCGCTGCGCGTCGCGCCCGACCCCGAGAAACTGGCGCTTTACGGCATCACGCTGCAACAGCTTGCCGCCAAGGTGCAGGGCGCCAATGCCGCAACCCCCGCGGGGATGGTGCGCGCTGGCGGCGACCAGCTTGGCCTGGTGATCGGCCGCACGCTGTCCACGCCCGAGGAGATCGGCAATCTGGAACTGACCGCCCGCGACGGGCGCACCGTCTATGTCCGCGACGTGGCGGCCATCGGCCTTGCCCGGGATCTGGACGAGCAACATGTCGCCACGCTCAGCCGCGACGCGAGCGGAGAGATCACCCGCCGCCCGGCCGTGACGCTGGCGCTGGCCAAGCGCGCTGGCGCCAATGCCGTGGTCGTGGCCGAGGCGATCCTTGGGCGCGTGCAGCAGATGGAGGGCGGGCTGATCCCCGATTCGGTCGTGGTCGAGATCACCCGCGACTATGGCGCGACCGCGCAGGACAAGGCCAACACGCTGCTGGTCAAGCTGTTCATCGCGACGATGTCGATCATCCTGCTGACGCTTCTGGCCATCGGCTGGCGCGAGGCGATCGTGGTGGCCATCGTCATTCCGGTGACGATCCTTCTGACGCTGTTTGCGGCCTATTTCATGGGCTACACGCTGAACCGCGTGTCGCTCTTCGCGCTGATCTTTTCCATCGGCATCCTGGTCGATGACGCCATCGTGGTGATCGAGAACATCGCGCGTCACTGGGCCATGCGGGACGATGGCCGCAGCCGGTTGCAACGCGCCATCGACGGCGTGGCCGAGGTCGGCAACCCCACCATCATCGCCACGCTGACCGTGGTCGCCGCCCTTTTGCCGATGCTGTTCGTCTCGGGGCTGATGGGCCCCTACATGAGCCCGATCCCGGCGGTGGCCTCGGCGGCAATGATCTTCTCTTTCTTCGTTGCGGTGATGATCACGCCCTGGCTGATGATGAAGGTCGCGGGCCGCGCGCCGATCCACGCCCATGGCGGCCATGGCCATCCCGGCGGCCGTCTGGGTCGGCTTTACGCCGCCACCGTCCGCCCGATCCTTGCGCGCAAATGGATCTCGCTCGCCTTCCTGCTGGCGGTGGCGGTGGTCTCCTTCGGCTCGATGGGCGCGCTTTACACCAAGGATGTCACCGTCAAGCTGCTGCCCTTCGACAACAAGTCGGAACTCGCCGTGGTGATCGACCTGCCCGAGGGGGCGTCTGTCGAGGCAACGGATGCCGTGGCGCAGGCCGTGGCCCGGGTGGCGCTGGACATGCCCGAAACGCTGAGCGTGCAGACCTATGCGGGAACGGCGCAGCCCTTCAACTTCAACGGGCTGGTGCGCCACTACTTCCTGCGCGAAAGCCCGCATCTGGGCGATGTGCAGCTGAACCTGACGGGCAAGGACGACCGCGACCGCACCAGCCACGAGATCGCGCTGGATCTGCGCAAGCGGCTTGCGGCGCTCGACCTGCCCGGGGGCACGGTTCTCAAGGTGGTCGAACCGCCCCCCGGCCCCCCGGTGATCGCGACGCTTCTGGCCGAGATCTATGGCCCCGACGGCGAAACCCGCCGGGCGGTCGCGACGAAGGTGCGCGAGGTATTCGAGGAAATCCCCTTCATCGTCGATGTCGATGACAGTTTCGGCACCCCGCCGCGCCGCATCCGGGCCGAGCTCGACCCCGCCGATCTGGCCTTCTTCAACGTGCAGGAGGCCGACGTGCTGGAAACCCTGCGCCTGCTGCATGGCGATACGGTGGTGGGCTATTCCCATCGCGGCGAGGGGCGGGTGCCCATCCCTATCGTGGTCGGCCGCGACCGGGCGGGACGGGTGATGGACGAACGCGCGCTGGCCACGCCCGTGCCTGCCAATGCGCTGCCCGGCGGGCGGGGCGTGGTGGAACTGGGCGATGTGGTGCGGCTGTCGGAGGAACGCGCCTCGCACCCGATCTTCCGCCATAATGGCCGCTATGCCGAAATGGTCACCGCAGAGCTTGCGGGCGAATTCGAGGCGCCGCTTTACGGCATGCTCGCGGTGC
>NZ_DSDD01000307.1:0-4460 GCF_011048875.1 Rhodovulum sp. | reverse complement strand
GATCTGGGGCTGCAAGGGTCCGACCTGCGCGCGCCCCGCCACCTGTCGCATCAACTGAAAGGTGCGCTCCGCCGCGCGCAGGTCGGACCCTTGCAGCCCCAGATCCGCGTCGATCACGCCCACCAGCGTCAGAAGCGGGAAATTGTGTCCCTTTGCAACAAGTTGCGTGCCGATGATGATGTCGGCTTCGCCGCCCGCGATGGCCTCGATCTTCTCTTTCAGCGCCCGCGCGGTGCTGAACAGGTCCGAGGACAGCACCGCCACCCGCGCCCCGGGGAACAGCGCCGCGGTTTCCTCGGCCAGCCGCTCGACGCCGGGGCCGACCGGGGCCAGCTTGTCCGCCGCACCGCAGGAGGGGCAGGTCTCGGGGATCGGTTTCGTCTCGCCGCATTGGTGGCAGACAAGCCGTTTCAGGAACCGGTGCTCCACCATCCGCGCGTCGCAATGATCGCAGCCGATCATGTGCCCGCAGGCCCGGCAGACGGTGACCGGCGCATAGCCCCGGCGGTTCAGGAACAACAGCGACTGCCGCCCCGCCGCCAGCCGCGCCGCCACCGCCCGTTGAAGCGTCGGCGAGATCCAGCGCCCCGCAGGCACATCCTCGGCCCGCATGTCGATCGTCGCCATCTCGGGCAGTTCCGCCGGACCGAACCGCGCGCTCAGATCGAGGCGGGCATATTTCCCCGCCTCGGCATTGGCCCAGCTTTCCAGCGACGGCGTGGCCGAGGCCAGCACCACCTGCGCCGAGGCCAGCGTGGCGCGCAGAACGGCCATGTCGCGGGCATTGTAAAGCGCGCCCTCCTCCTGCTTGTAGGAACTGTCATGTTCCTCATCGACCACGATCAGCCCCAGATCGCGGAACGGCAGGAAAAGCGCGGACCGCGCCCCCACCACCAGCTGCGCCTCGCCCCGCCCGACCATCCGCCACAACCGCCGACGCTCGACCATGGTCACCCCCGAATGCCACTCCGCCGGCCGCGCGCCGAAGCGGCGCTCGACGCGGCCCAGGAACTCGGCAGTCAGCGCGATTTCCGGCAACAGGACAAGGGCTTGCCGCCCTTTCCTCAGGCATTCTGCAACCGCTTCCAGATAGACCTCGGTCTTGCCCGACCCGGTCACCCCCTTCAGCAGCGTCGTGCCATAGCCCCCGCTCGCCACGCCCGCGCAAAGCCGCGCCGCCGCCGCCGCCTGGTCCCCTTCCAGCGCCAGCCCCGGCCGGGCCGGGTCGAGACGCGGATAGGGCCGGTCGCGCGGCGTGTCCTCTTCCAGCACCGCGCCGCTGGCCACCAGCCCCTTGACGACCGTCGGCGACACGCCCGCCTCGCCCGCCAGTTCCCCCAGCGTAAAGGCCAGCCCGCCATAGCCCTCCAGCAACTCGATCACCCGCGCGCGCGGCTCTGTCATCCGCCCCGGCAGGCCCGCGCCCCGGCGATAGACCTTCTGCATCGAGGGCGCGTCCCCCAGCCCCGGCGCCCGCGTCGCCAGCCGCAGCATCGCCGAGAGCGGCGTCAGCGTATAATCCGCCGCCCGCTCGAGGAAAGCGCGCAATTCGTCCCGCATCGGCGCGGCATCCAGCACCCGGGTCACCGCGCGCAGCTTCGCGGCGTCAAAGCCGCTCTCGCCCGCCCCCCAGACCACGCCCAGCACCCGGCGCGGGCCCAGCGGCACCTCGACGAAATCGCCCGTCCCGCAGCCGCCCTCGGGCGCCAGGTAATCCAGCACCCGGTCCAGCCGCTCGGCCGTCAGCACGCCCACCCGCGCCCCTTCGGCGAACCGGTCAGCCATGCGCGGGCCGCCCAAAGACCGGGTTCCGCCCGCCCCCCGCCTCGGCTATCACGGGCACGACAAGGCGCATCCAGCCCCGAGGCAGCCCCATGAAATTCTTCGTCGATACCGCCGATGTGGACGCGATCCGCGAACTGAACGATCTCGGCATGGCCGATGGCGTGACCACCAACCCCTCGCTGATCCTGAAATCGGGCCGCGACATCCTGGAGGTCACGCGCGAGATCTGCGGCATCGTCTCCGGCCCCGTTTCGGCCGAGGTGATCGCGACCGAGGCGCCCGCGATGATCGAGGAGGGCCGCAAGCTTGCCCGGATCGCCCCCAATATCGCGGTCAAGGTGCCGCTGACCTGGGACGGGCTCAAGGCGTGCAAGGCGCTCAGCGGCGAGGGGCACATGGTCAATGTCACGCTCTGCTTTTCGGCCGCGCAGGCGATTCTGGCCGCCAAGGCGGGCGCAACCTTCGTCTCGCCCTTCATCGGGCGGCTCGATGACATCAATCTCGACGGCATGGACCTGATCGCCGACATAAGGACGATCTTCGACAATTACGGCTTCGGGACGCGGATACTGGCCGCCTCGATCCGCACGGTCAACCATGTGACCGACGCCGCGAAGATCGGCGCCGATGTGGTCACCGCGCCGCCGGGCGTGCTGAAACAGATGGCCGCCCATCCGCTGACCGACAAGGGTCTGGCCACGTTCCTGGCGGATTGGGAAAAAACGGGGCAGAAAATCCTCTAGCCTTGGTGTAAGGTGTCACAAAACGACCATGACAACGAGGCAGACATGAGCAGTTCCCCCGCCGTCGCGGACGATCTTCGCGCGCAGATTCTGGCCGATCCCGACGTGATCCTCGACGACCCGGACGTGATGCGCGCGCTTGTCGCCGCGAACGAACGGATGATGGGCGCCAATATCGTCGATCTGCGCGGCATCGCGATGGAACGGCTCGAGGCCCGGCTCGACCGGCTGGAGGAAACCCACCGCTCCGTCATCGCCGCCGCCTACGAGAACCTGTCGGGCACCAACCAGATCCACCGCGCCGCGCTGGCCCTGCTGGAGTCCGGGGATTTTCCGGACTTCATCGCCACGCTCTCGGGCGAGGTGGCCGCGATCCTGCGGCTCGACGGCCTGCGGCTGGTGCTGGAAAGCCACCAGGGCGACGCGGCCGAGGCGCTGTCCCGACTGGGCGCCGTGGTGCAACTCGCCCCCGAAGGCTTTGTCGAGGCTTATGCGGGCGGTCCGCACGGGCGCAGCGCACGCGTCGTGACCCTGCGCCAGAAGCTGCCGGAAAACGGCGCGCTTTACGGCGACAGGCGCAGCCCGATCCGCTCCGAGGCACTGCTCAGGCTGGATTTCGGCCCCGACCGGCTGCCGGGCATGCTGGCCATGGGCTCCGAGGATGCGCAGCAATTCGCGCCGAACCAGGGCACGGACCTCTTGACCTTCTTCGCGGGCCTCGTCGAACGGACGATGCGCCGCTTCCTGGCATGAGCCTTGCGCTCGCCCCCGCCGCGCGGGCGGCGCTGTCGGATTGGCTGGCCGAGGAACGCGCGCTGAACGGCGCGGCCGCGAACACGATCCGCGCCTATGGCGCGGACGTGACCGGCTTTCTGGCCTTCCTTGCGGAATATGACGGCGCGCCCGCGGGGCCTGCGCGGCTGGCCGCGATCGAGCTGCGCGACCTGCGCGCCTGGATGGCGCATGAACGCGGCCGGGGGCTGGGCGCACGCTCGCTCGCCCGGGCGCTGTCGGCGCTCAAGGGCTTCTTCCGCTGGTATGGGCGGCGCGAGGGGTTCGAGCCGACCGCCGTGCTGTCGGTGCGCGCGCCCAGGATCCGGCGCAAGCTGCCCCGCCCGCTGGCCGAGGATGCCGCCCGCGCGGTGCTGGACACGGTCGGCGACAGCGCGCGCGAGCCGTGGATCGCGGCGCGCGACGGGGCGGTGGTCACCCTGCTTTATGGCTGCGGGCTGCGCATCTCCGAGGCGCTGAGCCTTCTGCGCCGCGACGCGCCCCTGCCCGACAGCCTGCGCATCGTCGGCAAGGGCGGCAAGGAACGCATCGTGCCCGTCCTGCCCGCCGCGCGCGAGGCGGTCGCCACCTATCTGCGGCTCTGCCCGTTCGAACTGGCCCCCGACGCCCCGCTTTTTCGCGGTGCCCGCGGCGGCCCGCTCAATGCCCGTCTCGTCGCCCGCGCGATGGAACAGACGCGGGGGCGGCTCGGCCTGCCCGCCACCGCCACGCCGCACGCCCTGCGCCATAGCTTCGCCACGCATCTGCTCTCCGCAGGCGGCGACCTGCGCGCGATCCAGGAACTTCTGGGCCACGCCTCGCTCTCGACCACCCAGGCCTATACGGCCGTCGATACCGCCCGCCTGATGGAGGTCTACGAGGCCGCCCATCCCCGCGCCTGACTGCGGACGGCCCGGCAATCTGCCAATCAAAGTCCGATGGAATTCCGATGAAAGTCCGATGGAATTCCGATAACGGCCCGCACCGCGTCGCAACCCGGCGAAACCGCCCCCCCCGCGCCGGTTCAGCGCCGCGCGACAAAGAACTCGCGCAACAGCCGCTCGGCCTCGGCCGCGTTGATTCCGTCATAGATTTCAGGGACATGGTGGCATTGCGGATGCTCGAACACGCGCGGCCCCTGCGCCACGCCGCCCGATTTCG
>NZ_DSDD01000223.1:0-4461 GCF_011048875.1 Rhodovulum sp. | reverse complement strand
TGAAGGACTGGCGCCGCATCGCCACACGCTATGACAGGTGCGCCACGACGTTCCTCTCCGCCGTCGCCCTCGCCGCAACCGTCATCTTCTGGCTTTGAAGATCAATGAGTCTGGAGCCTAGGCTTGCCGGAGGCGAACTCGAAGCGGGTTTGCGTACTCACCGTTCCGATCCCAAAGCCGTCGTGCGCGATCGGATATGGCGGAAAGGAACGGGTTCCGAAGATCGGTTTCACTAGCGAGGATAATGAGGTGCGCTTGAGCACGGGACGCGGCAACGTTGATGAGCCGACGACCGGTCTCGCTGTTCAGAAACGGGCTCCCAGCATCTACGGGATCGAATATCACGATCTTTCGCTCGCTACCCTGTGCTCGATGGACTGTACTGACACGAACTTCCTTCTGACCCTGGCGTCCAAGCATCGACCTGATGAGAGCGCGCTGAGCGCGGAACGGTGTGAGGATCAGGATATCGGCCGCTTCGACGTAGGAGCCGAGCAGTTCGTGGACCAATGCGGCAATGATCTCGGCGGATGCGAAACGGATCTTGCCATTGTACTTCTTGGACCAGGTCGCGTTGCCAGCACGATCGTCTATGAGCACACGCGGGATTTCGCGACCATCGAGATACCAGGCAGAACGGGCTCGCTTCCATTCCGGATCCTTCACGGCTTTCCGGCACACAATGAGCTCGCCACCATAGAATGTGTGCGAGACGACATCACAGACGCCCTGGCACATCCGCGATTGCTCATTGAGGAACACGCTGGATGCATCCTTGAAGACGTCAAAAGCTGTCCTGCCGAGGACGTACTGCGTTGATGGGGCGTCGCTCTGAACGATCGGAGCAAGCTGTTGCGGGTCTCCAGCAAACGTGGCGCATTTCGCGATGCTGGCGACCATCAGAGCCGCCGGCAACATGATCTGACTGGCTTCATCAGCGATTGTGAAATGCCACGCCCCAACGCCGGGGTTCGCGATGCTGTCGAAGTGGCGGAATAGGGAGTTGGTCGTGATCGCGACCACGCGCGAAGAAGCTGAGATGTGCGCGACATCCGTCTTCAGCTTGGCTCGCGCAGCCTCCAATTTCTCTTTCCAAGCGACGTAGCGTTCGATGCCGCTCTTCGACGGCTCTTCAAGCTCCAACATGCTGATTTCCAGAGACGCCTCATAGATGCCCTTCGCGAGCAAATGATCACGACCGCGGAATTTTTGCGTGTCGAAACGGGAGCCTATCCGCTTCATGGATTGTCGGAGATCGTCACGCCCAATTCGATTCAGCCAGTCATCCGCGGCAATCAGCGCTGAATCGACTGCCGTGTTTGTTGGGCCGCTGATGAGGATCTTCGCGTTCCTGAACCGGGTAAGCAGATACGCTATCATGCAGCCAATCGTGAACGTCTTGCCAGTGCCAGGCGGCCCATGAAGCAATCCCACGCGGTTCAAGGGCAGTGAGACCGCCTGCGCCTGCCGAACGCGGAGCATGGAAAAATCCGAGGGAAGTACCTTCGTTTCCGCTGCGGGCTCTTTCTCACTCCGGCGTAGAGCCGCTGCAGCCTTCTTCCTGGTTGGCTCCCGCTGCCACAATTCAATGAGTGGCGTGATGAAGTCCTGGGGATAAAGAGTGAAGCGCTCATCGGCGTCCGGCAGTGGACCTTGGACGAAGCGAAGGGCGAACTCGCCCTTGTCGGGGTCGACAACAACGACCTCCCCCCGACCGTTACTCTGGCCATACCAGACAGCGCGTGCCCCCTCGAGGCTATCATCAAGTGCTGCGCTCGAACGTCCATCTCGCATGGGTTCGACGGCCAGTATGACGAGATTTCCTTGCCGCCGCGAGGACAGGACTTTGAAGGGCAGCCCGCGCTGCGCGGCTGTTCGCTCATCTTCAAGAGCTGAAAGAATCTTGTCCGCGGTGATCGCCATCAGCATTCCAACTTGAAGGCCAAGGATCAGCATGGGCCTCTTCCTGCAAGCAGGATAGATCGGGATCGCAAATCAGTGCAATCAAAAGAAAATCGTTGCCGCACTTGGTTGACGTCTTTAGTCGCCAAAATGCTCAGCTTCAGTCGAACACCCGCCCCGGCTGCTCGCCCCACGGCAGGGATGCCACGGCGCAGAGGTCGTAGATGCTGATTGTGCTCGGCTCGCGGTGGACGACCAGCCGCTCGCGCACCTCGGGCGCCAGCCATGCGAGGCGCAGGAGGCGGCTGACGTAGCGGTCGGAGAGGCCCTCCTCGGCGGCGAGATCGGCGAGCGTGGCGACGTCCCCGCGCTCCAGCCGCTGCCGCCAGCCCCATGCGCGGCCGATGGCGCGCAAAAGGTGAGGGTCCTGCCCGCGGCCCATTGCGGCCTCGACATGCTTGGGCGGCAAGATCCGGGGGCGGCCGCCGCGGCGGCGCAGTTCGAGCGGAATGTGGATGCGCAGGGTCTCGGGTGCGGGCATCAGGCGACCTCCTTCTTCGGCGGGGCCATCAGGGCGGCGATGGCGCCGAGGCCGTCGTGGCGCAGGTCGATGGTGAGGCCCGCCTCGCTTACCGTGATGCGCGCGACCAGCAACTGGACGATGCGGGCCTGCTCGGCCGGGATGAGCGCCTTCCACAGGTCGTCGAACTTCGCCAGCGCGGCGACGACGGTGGCCTCGTCGAGATCGGGGCGGTCCTTCCGCACCGCCCGCGCGGTGCGCGCCGCGACCTCGGGCGTGCGCAGCATCCGGCGGATTTCGCCGATGACGGCGTCCTCGACCATTGCGCCCGGCAGTCGCTGCGGCCCGCGCAGTTCGGCCGCGGGGCGCTTCCGGATCACGTCCATGGAGGTGTAGTAGCAGTAGCGCTTGCCCTTGCGCTTGGTGTGGTGGGGCGTCATGGCGGCGCCCATCTCGGTGAAGATCAGCCCGCGCAGGAGAGCCGGTTGCGCCGTGCGCGCCACCGCCGCCCGGGCGACACGGTTGTTCGCGATGACCGCGTGGACCTCATCCCACAGCTTCTGGTCGATGATGGCCGCGTGCTCGCCGGGATAGACCTCGTCCTTGTGCACCGCGAGGCCGAGATAGACCTTGTTGTGCAGGAATTTCAGCAGGTAGCCCCGGTCGAACACCGCGCCGCGCTTGGTGCGGATCCTGCGCGCATGCAGTTCCTTCAGCACCTGCGCGGTGGAACTCGAGCGCGCATAGAGACGGAAGATCGTTCGGACCTGCTCGGCCTCGGCGGGCTCGATCACCAGCTTGCGGTCCTTCACCACATATCCGAGCGGCACCGGCCTGCCCATCCACATGCCCTTTGGGTGTTGAGCGCCGCCGGCGTTGGGAGGATGAGGTGAAGCTGGCGGTCGTGAGCGCCGTGGGGTTGGACGGCGCGACGGTCAGCCAGGTTGCGCAGCGCCACGAGGTGACGCGCCAACAGATCTACGCTTGGCATCACGAGCTGAAGCGCAAGGGGTTATGGTCGCCTGATGCTCGGGCGCTGTTCCTGTCGGCCGGCATGGTGCCCGCGATGGACCTGACCACGGTGGGGCCTCCAGCCCGGGCCGCCGCCCCGGCAGCATGGGTTGAGTTGCGGCTCGCGAAGGGCCGCGTGCTCCGGTTCGAGAGCAGCATCGACGATGTGGCGCTGTCCCGCCTGATCCGCGCAGTGGACGCCGCATGATCGGGCCGGGCACCGGGGTGCGTGTGTATCTGGCCTGCGGGGCGACGGATATGCGCAAGGGGATCGGCGGGCTGGCGGCGCTGGCGCAAGATGTGCTGCGCCAGAAGCCGACCGGTGGTGCGGTCTTCGCCTTCCGGGGCCGCAAGGGGGATCGGCTGAAGCTGCTTTACTGGGACGGCCAAGGGTTCTGCCTATACTACAAGGTCCTGGAGCGCGGGCGCTTTCCCTGGCCGAACACCCGCTCGGGGGCGGTGCGGCTGACCTCGGCGCAGCTGGCGATGCTGTGGGAGGGCATCGACTGGCGGCGGCCGGATTGGGGCGCGCCGCCAGCCCGGGTCGGGTGATTAGCCATCTGAAACTCCTTGTTTTTATGGTGATTGTGGATCGGATGTGGTAGATGACGGCATGTCGAACGACGCCGCATTCCTCCCCGATGACCCCGCCGTTCTGAAGGTGATGGTCGCCTTCGCCTTCCTGTTCCCCTCCGGAGACTGATCGCAGCCATGGCCACCCTCGTACTCGGCGTCGTCGGCTCCTGCATCGGCATGGGCTTCGGCGGCGCGATCCTGGGCCTTTCGGGCGCGGCCATCGGCGGGCTGATCGGCTCCACCGTGGGCTCGGTCATCGACAGCTGGATCTCTCCTCGCTCGCCCCCACCCAGCGCATCGAGGGCGCGCGGCTGGAAAGCCTTCGGATATTTGTCCTTGCATCACGCCATGTTGCTCCACGATAGTAGGGATATGGCTGAAAGTACCAAACGCCCCGTTCTCCGCATGCGGATCGTTTTTGGCGACGCGGAAATGATCGGCCCCGGCAAGGC
>NZ_DSDD01000292.1:0-4484 GCF_011048875.1 Rhodovulum sp. | reverse complement strand
TCCGGCCGAGACCAGCGCATTGGCAAAGCGCGCGCCGTCCATGTGGACCGGCAGGCCCGCCGCCCGGGCCACGGCGCAGATCGCCGCCACCTCGGCGGGGGAATAGACCGCGCCGGCCTCGGTCGCGTTGGTGATCGTGACCGCGCCGCGCTGGACATTGTGCACGCCCGCCCGCGCGGTGAAGCCGATGGCGCGCGCCAGGGCGTCGGGGTCTAGCTTTGCGTGATCCCCGCCCACCAGCGTCAGCTTGGCGCCGCCGGTGTAGAATTCGGGGGCGCCGCATTCGTCCTCTTCGACATGGGCGTTCCGGTGGCAATAGACCGTGGCCCAGGGCGGGCAGAGGCAGGCCAGCGCCAGCGCGTTCGCGGCGGTGCCGGTGGCGACCAGATAGACCTCGGCCTCGGGCGCCTCGAAGGCGATGCGGATCGCGTCTCGCACGTCGGTCGTGGTCACGTCATTGCCATAGGGCATGACATGGCCGTGATTGGCCTCGATCATCGCCTCGAGGATCTGGGGCGGGACGGGCGCTGTGTTGTCCGAGGCGAAATGCACGATCAAAGCTCCTCTTCGATGATGTGGTCTTCCCACTCGTCGAGGGGAATATCGAATTCGGGCAGTGTCCAGCCCCTTACCGATGCGCCCGCTCGGTGAACGCTTTCTGCATCGCCCGAGATCAGCGGGTGCCAGTCGGCAAGCGGCTTGCCCTCCCAGACCCGACGATAGGCGCAGGAGGCGGGCATCCAATAGGCGATGTCCGCGATGTTGCCGGGCGTCAGCACCACGCATTCGGGCACGATGGCCTTGCGGCAGTCGTAATTGCCGCAGCGGCAGGTGTCGCCGTCCAGAAGGCGGCAGGCGATGCGGGTGAAGACCACCTCGCCGGTATCGGCATCTTCCAGCTTGTTCAGGCAGCATTTGCCGCAGCCGTCGCAGAGCGCCTCCCATTCGCGGGGGGTCAGCTTCTTCATCGGCACCTTTTCCCAGAAGCGGGGGCGCAGGCCGGTGCGGTCGATGGGGTCGGACATGGCTCAGGGCCGCCAGGGCAGGGGCGGGTCCCGGGCGAGGATCTCGCGGGCGCGGGTGCAATCCCGCTCGATCTGGGCGACCAAGGCGTTCAGGCTGTCATATTTCGTCTCGTCGCGCAGGAATTCGACCAGCGCGACCGACAGATGCGTGCCGTAAAGATCGCCCTTGAAGTCGAACAGGTAGCTTTCGCAGTTCGGGACATTCTCGCCGAACATCGGGCACACCCCGATCGAGGCGACGCCGTCATGGCTGCCCGCATGCGGGCCGGACAGCACATCGACGCGCACGGCATAGACGCCGAAGCGCGGGCGGTGCAGGCCGTGGATCGACATGTTGGCGGTCGGATAGCCCAGCGCGTGGCCGCGCGAATCGCCATGCAGCACCTCGCCCTCGATCCGGTGCCAATGGCCCAGCATCGCGGCCGCATCGCGCGGGCGGCCATCGGTCAGCGCCTCGCGGATCGCGGTCGAGGACACCTCGCCCGCGTCGTTTTCCAGAAGATCGGCGGCGGTCACGCCAAAGCCCAGCTCGTCGCCGAACCGGCGAAGTGCGGCGACATCGCCCGCGCGGCCCTTGCCGAAGCGGAAATCCTGGCCGATGACGACATGGGCGAGGCCCAGCCCCTCATGCAGCACCTCGCGGGCGAAGGCTTCGGGGGTCAGGGCGGCCAGCCTGCCGTCGAAGGGCAGTTCGTAAAGGTGGTCGATGCCGAGTTTCGCCAGCCGGTTCGCGCGGGCCTCGGCATTCATCAGCCGGAAGGGGGCGGCGTCGGGGGCGAAATGCTGGCGCGGATGAGGTTCGAAGGTGACGACGCCCAGCGGCACGCCGCGCCGGGCGGCCTCGGCCCGGGCAAGCTCGATCACGCTGCGATGGCCCAGATGCACGCCATCGAAATTGCCGATGGCGGCCACCGCGCCGCGCTCGCCCAGGGGGGCGCCTGCCCATGTCGTGAAGGTCTTCATCGGCCCCGGATTGCACCCAAGGCCGGGCGGCGTCAATCGAATTTCTTGGTCGGCGCCAGCACCGTCGCCTCGCCCTTGAGCACCGGCTTGCCATTGACCAGGCAGCGGGTGTCCAGCGTCACGCGGCGCTTGCCGTAGTCGATGGCCATCACCTCGACCTCGGCCGTCACGACGTCGCCCGGGCGGACGGGGGCGAGGAATTTCAGGCTCTGGCCCAGATAGATCGTGCCATGACCCGGAAGCTGTTCGCCGATCACCGCCGAGATCAGCCCCGCGGTCAGCATCCCGTGGGCGATCCGGCCCTCGAAGATCGTCGCCATCGCGTAGTCGTCGTCCAGATGGACCGGGTTGCGGTCGGTCGAGACCTCGGCAAACAGCTCGATATCGCGGTCCGTCACTTCCTTGCGCAGGTGGCGGATCATGCCGATCTCGAGATCCTCGATGCAGATGGTTCCGCGTGGCATGTTGTCGAGCATTCCCCCGGCTCCCCGGATTCTGATGTTGCAGCGCAGCATAGCGAAGCCGATCCGAGCCTGCAACGACGAAGGGTAATATACCGTTACGGAAGATGCGAGTGTCGCAATTTTGTTGCGTGCGGGGCCCGGCCTAGCGCAGGAAGCCCATGGCGTAGGTGGGGCTGGCCATTTCGCGGGCGAGATAGGCGTTCAGCGCCGCCGGGTCGGGGTCGCGCGCGGTGTTCGTTTCCTGCGCGGCCAGCCCGCCGGTGATGAAGAGCGAATCGAGATCCTCGCCCAGCGCGCCGCGAATGTCGGTGGCGATGCCGTCGCCGATGCACAGAATCTGGTAATCGGGCACCTCGGCGATCTGTGCCAGCCGCTGGCGGGCGAGATCGTAGATCGGCGGGTGCGGCTTGCCGAAGTAAAGGCTTTCGCCGCCCATCTCGGTATAAAGCTGCGCGACCGCGCCGCCGCACCATTCCCGCGTCTCGCCCCGGTCCACGACGATATCGGGATTGGCGCAGAGCAGCTTCAGGCCCTTGTTCTTGGCGTAAAGCAGCTGCGGGCGCAGCTCGGCGGGGTCGGCATGGGCATCGAAGGGGCCGGTGCAGACGATGCCCTCGGCCTGATCCAGCGGGACACGCTCGATCGCGACCGGGTTCTGAACGATGCGGATCGGGTCGAAGAAGGACTCGTCCTCGTCGGTGCCCATGAAGAAGACCCGCTGCCCGACCGCGCCGCGGAACATCGCCATGCGGGCGGCATCGCCCGAGGTGGCGATGGTGTCCCAGCAATCGTCGGGCACGCGGATCCGGTCAAGCTGGCCCTCGACCGCCTTGCGATGGCGCGGCGCGTTGGTCAGCAGGACCACCACGCCGCCGCCTGCCTTATAGTGCTGCAACGCGGTGACGGCCTCGGGGAACGGCTCGCGCCCATTGTGAACGCAGCCCCACAGATCGACGAAAAGCGCGCGGTAGCGGGCGGACACCTCGGCGAGGCGGTCGATGATCTGCGTCATGGGCGGTCCTTGAAGCGGGGCGCCGCGATGGGCACCCCCTTGGGTTCAGAGTTGCAGGGCGGGCAGGATCTGTTTCTTCCGGCTCATGATGCCGGGCAGAACGACCGTGTCGCCCGCGACCGTGACACCAAAGCTCTTCTCGGCCACGGTCTTGACCAGATCGTTCGGCACCAGCAGCGTCGCCTCCTCGCGCAGGATGTCCACGACGAACAGCAGCACCTGGTCGGCGCCGTCTTCCTGCGCCACGGTGACCATCGACTCCATCAGGCTGGCCTTGCGGTCGAGCACGGTTTTCGGCGAGGTGGTTTCCAGAACCGACACGCGGAACTGCTTGCCCGCGATCTCGAATTCCTTGGAATCCATCCGCAGCAGTTCCGCATCCGAGAAGGCCGAGACGTCGGATTTTGCGGCGAACATCTCGGCGGCGTAATCGGGGATCGAGACGCCCAGATCGGCGGCCAGCGCCTCGGCCAGCGCGCGGTCGGCGGGCGTGGTGGTCGGCGAGCGGAATTCCAGCGTGTCGGACAGGATGCAGGACAGCATCGTGCCCTTGATCGCCGCGGGCATCTTCGCGGCGTCCGCGCCCATCAGGTCGTGCATGATGGTGGCGGTGCAGGCGACGGGGCGCACGGTGATATTGATGGGCGCGCGCGTCCTCAGTCCGCCGACCAGCATGTGATGGTCGATCAGCGCGATCACGTTCGCCTCGTTGATCGAGGCGGGCAGCTCGGCGGGGTTGTTGGTGTCCACGACCACCACATCCTCGCCCGGCGCGACATCGGCGATGATCTCGGGCTGGTCGAGACCCCAGCGGCCGAGCACGAATTTCGCCTCGGTATTGGGCTCGCCCAGCAGCCTGGCCTCGGCCTTGCGGCCCTGGATTTCGGAAAGATACCAGGCCCAGATGATCGGCGAGCCAGTGGAATCGGTGTCGGGGGACTTGTGGCCAAGGACCTTGATCGTCATGGGGATATCCGCTTGTCAGGAACGTCGGTCGGGCGCCCTTATAGGCAGGGGCGC
>NZ_DSDD01000245.1:0-4501 GCF_011048875.1 Rhodovulum sp. | reverse complement strand
GCCCCAGACCGTCCAGCCCTGCCGGACACCGCGGCCGAACAGTTCCAGATAGGGACCCCAGGAACAGCTTTCGATCAGCTCGTATTGTTCGTCCGGCTTGCGGGAATGTTCGCGCTTGCGGGTCTGCAGCATGTTGACCTGCCGCCGCCCCGCATCCAGCGTGCGCGCATTGCGCCCGCGGGTGCCGAACAGAAGGATCTCGGTCACGTTGCGGAAATAGAAGCCCACGCCGCGCCCGTCCGAGCCGCCATCCTTGCGCACCTTGTGCCAGACGATATTCGACTTGTACTCGAACCCCCAGGCCGAAAGCACCTGCAAGCCCTGCGGCAACAGCGCGTTCGGCACCCACAGATAACAATGCGCGCGATCCGCAAGGTGGTCCGCGACGGGCAGGGCGCAGATCTCGTCCACATCGAGCGTGGGATAGCGCGACAGGCGCCGATGTTCCGGCGCGACCTTGCCGGTGCGGTTGACGAATCGCCAGGGCGGATCGGCCAGCACGGTGCCGAACCGGCCACCATCCAGAAACACGCGCAGGTCTTGTGCCGGAGAGCTTGTCATATCCAACATAGTGGCGGATTTTCCCTGATGCTCCAATGGGAACAATAAGGGAACAATGTGGGGTTGCAACCCCCTTTCCGCGCCTGCCGGCTGTGGTTCGGGCGGGACGGGTCAGGCCGTCACCGGCGCGGCCTTGCGGACCCACCCGCACCACGTGCTGGCGTGACGCCACAGTCGCCCATGCGGGCCGAGCGCGCCCGCGGCGATCTCGATGGGGGCATGGCGCGGGGTGCGGGTCATCTCGTCGGTCTCGACCCTGCGGGCGGCGATGAATCGGGTGGGGTGGGCAACCGGCAGGCCGCGCGCGTCCCGGGACAGGACCGCGTCACCCTCGCGCAGCGTCTCGAACGGGCGGGGGTCGTCGGGCGTGTCGATCCGCTTGCCCGACCCGATGCAGGTGATGCCCATGGCCTGAAGCGTCTCGATCGGGGCGACCTGTTCGGGCGTGACGCCCAGAAGCGTCACCTTCTCGCCACCCGGAAAGACCAGGATCGCGCTGCCCGCGCCGTCATCCTGAATGGTAACGTCGCGCGCCCGGACAGGGTTGCCTGCACGGTCGAGCAGGGTCGCGCCATCGAGCTGATCGCGCGTGCGGCCGTCGATCATGGTCATGTCGAAATCGGTGACGGTGTCCCAGCCGCCGCCCGGCTCCAGAACGATCAGGTCCGAACCGCCGCCGGTGGTGATGCGGTCGTCGCCCGCGCCCCCGATGATCGTGTCGTTGCCCGTCCCGCCAATCAGCGTGTCACTGCCGTCCCCGCCATCGACCGAGTCGTTGTCGCCGCCTGCCAGGATGTGATCGTCGTAGATGCCGCCCTGGATGACTGCGTCCTGTCCGGGATCCCGCGCCGGGGTCGAAAGGGCGTTGTAGTCAGGCGGGTCGGCAAGCAGGGTGTCCGACCAGTTGGCGATCAGACAGGTGACGCCGGGTTCCAGCTGGCCGTCGACGACATGGCCCGCAAGCGTGCCGTTCACCAGCACCTGATAGACCGTGATCGTGCCACCCGCCGGGCTGCTCAGCGTCGTGGAATAGCCCAGCCGGACATCGCCCGAGGCAAGGGTGTCGCCCCCGGCATTGGTGATCGTCGCGCTCTGCGTGTTGTCAGGGACGGTGTTGGCCGAGCCGTGGAAGATGCCACCGTCATTGGTGACGGTGATGATCAGCCGGTCGGCTTCCGCGACGAAATCCGGTTCGAGCATGAAGCGCGCGCCGATGTCGGGTGGACCGCCGCCCTCGATCAGGAATTGCGAGACGGCATAGCCGCCGAGGGTACAGGTGGCCATGGGCGCGCGCCTTTCGCCGGATGCGACTGACCGTGTTCCCCGCTTGTCTCAGGACGAGGCTAAGGATCGGTCGCGATCCACCGGGAATGCGGCGCAGTTCGGGAAGGGGGGAAGGTGCCCCGCCTGCCGTGCCCAGACTGGCGGTGGCGCGGCGCGGTCTCAGACGTCGAACAGATCGCCGAGGCCGAAATCGTCCAGAAAGTCGCCGTCATCGCTCGCTTCGGCCAGCGCCTCGCCGTCAAGCCCGGCAATGTCGGGGTCGAACCCAAGCTCGTCGGCCACCGCCGCAAAGGCCGCCTGCATCTCGCCCGACAGCGTCAGCCCGGCCAGCACCGTCCCGAGCCACGCGCCGCCCGCGACGGCAAGCCCGGTGCCCAGAAGTCCCGGCCCGGCCCGATTGCGCGCAGGCCGCGCGGGCGGGGCCGTTCCGGCGGCGGCGTCCAGAAGATGAAGGCGATCGATCAGCTCGGCATCGCCCGAGGCGAGGATCTTCTGCCGCGCTTCCTCGGCGCGGCGGGTCCGGTCGGTCATGGCATGTCTCCCTTTTGCCAAGGGATATAGGGGCCGGACCGCCGGATGCCAGAACCCGGCGCGGCAACGGGTGCAGCGCGCGGGTGGTGACTGGCCTCAGGCCGTGCGGCGGCGACGCGGGCGACATCCCTTGCCTGCCGCCGGGGCCTCGGCGAACAGGCGGGCGGCCGGTTTGCCGCCCCGACGCGGCGGCTTGCCCGCGTTGCGGGCCGGTGTGGCGCTGCCGGCGGGGCGGTCGCCGCGGGCCACGGGGATCTCGATCTTCATCAAGCGTTCGATCTGTTGCAGCAGCCCCAACTCGTCATGCGCGCAAAGCGCAATCGCCTCGCCCTCGCGCCCGGCGCGGGCGGTGCGGCCGATGCGGTGGACATAGTTGTCCGGCACCTCGGGCAGGTCGTAGTTCACGACATAGGCCACGCCCGGAATGTCGATGCCGCGCGCGGCAACATCGGTGGCGACCAGCGTGGTGATCGTGCCCTCGCGGAACGCCTTGATCGCGCGGTCGCGCTGGCCCTGGCTCTTGTTGCCATGGATCGAGGCGGCGTTGTGCCCGTCGGCGACCAGCCCCTTCATCAGCTTTTCCGCGCCATGCTTGGTGCGCGCGAAGACCAGCGTCAGCGCGCCGGGATCCCGGATCAGGATCTCGCGCAGGCGGGCGGGTTTCTCGGCCTTGTCGAGGAAATGCACCGACTGGGTGACCTTGTCGGCGGCCTTGCCCGGGCGGGAGACCTGCACGCGCCGGGGGTTGGTCAGGTAGGCGCGGCTGAGTTCCTCCACCTGTTTCGGCATGGTGGCCGAGAACAGCATGGTCTGGCGCGGGGTGCCCAGTTTCGGGGCGATCCGGCGCAGGGCGTGGATGAAGCCCAGATCCAGCATCTGGTCGGCCTCGTCCAGCACCAGATACCGTGCCCGGCCCAGATCGACCGCGCGCCGGTCCATCAGGTCGATCAGCCGACCCGGCGTCGCCACAAGGATGTCGGTGCCGCGGTCCAGAAGGCTGATCTGACGGTTGATGGACTGCCCGCCCACCACGGTCGCCACGCGCAGTTTCGTGCCCGTGGTCAGGGCGCGCAGCGCGTCGGCGATCTGGGTGACCAGTTCGCGGGTGGGGGCGAGGATCAGCGCCCTGGCGGATTTCGGCGCGGGCCTGTCGGGGGTCGCCAACAGCCGGTCGATCAGCGGAAGGCCGAAGGCCAGCGTCTTGCCGGTGCCGGTCTGGGCCAGGCCCAGGATGTCATGGCCCTCCAGCGCCAGCGGGATCGCCTGGGTCTGGATCGGGGTCGGTTGGGTAAAGCCCGCCTGGCGGAGCGCGTCGGTCAGGGCCGGTGCAAGGCCAAGCGTGGTGAAGTCGGTCAAGGGATATCCTTTACTGGTCGCGCAAGGGCATGAGGCCCCGCACGGAAAGCCGGAACGCAGCGCAACCAGCGCGGCGCAAGTGGGTCTGCGCAGCCTCGGAACGGACGGGGGAATCCCGCGCCATCCGGCCGTCGCATCAGGAACCCTGCGTGATGGGGGACTCTGGTTTCGTTTGCGCTGATGCACCCGGGGGTGCGGCCTGCTCACGCGGCAGCGCAGCGTTGGGTGTCACATGGGCCATCGGTGCCGACAAGTCAAGCGTCACGGTCGGGCGGACGGTTCATCCAGCCGGCAGGATGGTGGTCGCCTTGATCTCCTCCATCGACAGAAGCGCCGTGACGTTGAAGATGCGCACATCCGCGTTCAGCGCCTGGTAGAAGGTGTCATAGGCCGCGGCGTCCGAGACGCGCACCTTGAGGATATAGTCGATCTCGCCCGCCAGCCGGTGCGCTTCCAGCACCTCGGGGCGTTTCAGGAGCGCGGCAAGGAAACGCCGCTGCCAGTCCGCCTCGTGTTCGGAGGTGCGGATCAGCACGAAGAAACAGGTGTCGCGATCCAGCGCCCTTGGGTCCACGATCACCGTTTGCTGGCGGATCACGCCCGCCTCGCGCATCTTGCGGATGCGGTTCCACACGGGCGTCTTGGACGAGCCGACCTTTTTCGCGATATCGTCCAGCGATTGGGCGGCATCGGCCTGCAACTCGCCCAGGATGCGCCGGTCCAGCGCGTCAAGTTCGGATCTGTCGTCGTTGCGGGCCATGGTCTTCTC
>NZ_DSDD01000426.1:0-4503 GCF_011048875.1 Rhodovulum sp. | reverse complement strand
TGCCTGCGCCAGCGGGCGCGCCAACGGCGAATGGTCGACATGGGAATGGGTCACGAGGATATGGCTGATCGTCTCGCCGGGGTCGAGCGCGGCCATCAGCGCGTCACGATGCGCCGTGAGCGCAGGGCCGGGGTCGATCACCGCGACGCGGCCCCGGCCCAGAAGATAGGTGTTCGTGCCGCGACAGGTCATCGGCGAGGGGTTCGGTGCCAGCACGAGGCGCAGGCCGGGGCGCAGGCGGATGCAGGCGCCGGGAACGGGGTCGAAGCGGTCGTCGTCCATCGCGGTCACTCCCCTTTGCTCTCTTCCTAAGCAGGCGCGCGGCCGGTAAGGCTTTAGCATGCAGGCGGGCTGGATCAAAAGGATGCTGCCGCGGGGGCTTTATGGCCGGGCCGCGATGATTCTGCTGGTGCCCATCGTTACGCTGCAACTGGTGGTCTCGGTCGTCTTCATCCAGCGGCATTTCGCGGATGTCACCCGTCAGATGTCGCGCGCTATCGTGCTGGAACTGGCCTATCTGGCGGAGCTGGTCGAGGAGGCGCCCGACCGGGAAGCAGCGCTGGCGCGGGCGCGGGCGGTGGGCGGCCCGCTGGCGCTTTCTGTGGCGTTTCCCCAGACGGTGCCCGTGGGAGAGGCGCGGCTATTCTACGATCTTTCGGGCAAGTCGGTGACGGCGACCCTGGCCGTGGGATTGCCGGGATTTGTTGGAATCGACCTTGCCACCAGCACGCGGCTGGTGCGGGTCGGGCTGGAGACGCCGCATGGTCCGATGGAAGTGGGGTTCGACCGGCGTCGGGTCTCGGCCTCGAATCCGCATCAGCTTCTGGTGCTGATGGTGGTTACGGGCATGCTGATGACGTTGATCGCCTATCAGTTCCTGCGAAACCAGTTGCGTCCGATCACGCGCCTTGCTGCGGCGGCCGAGGCGTTCGGCAAGGGGCGGGCGATGCCCTACAGGCCCGCGGGCGCGGCCGAGGTGCGTGCGGCCGGACGGGCCTTTCTCGACATGCGCGCGCGGATCGAGCGGCAGATCGAACAGCGCACGCTGATGCTTTCGGGCGTGAGCCACGATTTGCGTACGCCGCTGACCCGGCTCAAGCTGGAATTGTCCATGGCCGAGCAGACGCCCGAGACGGAGGCGATGCTCCGCGATCTGGCCGACATGGAGCAGATGATCGACACATTCCTCGATTTCGCGCGGTCCGAGGTGCTGGACGATCTCGGGATTTGCGACCCGGCCGATCTGCTGCTGCGCGTCGCCGAACGGGCGCGCGGTATGGGCGGTCACTTGGAGATCGGTGACATGCCGTCCGGGCAGGACGTGTTGCTCCGCCCGCTGGCGGTCGAGCGGGCGCTGCAGAACCTCGTGAACAACGCGCTGCGCTATGGCAGCAAGGCGGCGCTGGGACTGTCGGTCAGTCCGGGGCGGGTGATCTTCACGGTCGAGGATGACGGCCCCGGTATCCCCACGGATCGACGCGAACAGGCGCTTCAACCGTTTCAGCGGCTCGATGCGGCGCGCAGTCAGGAGAAGGGCGGCGGGGTCGGGCTTGGTCTGGCCATCGCCTCCGACATCGCGCGCGGTCATGGCGGCGAGTTGCGCCTGGGCCAAAGCATGCGGCTGGGCGGGTTGAGGGCAGAACTGGTGCTGGCGCGGTAGCGGGATGCGCCGCCGCGGCGAGGCGGCGGCGCAAGGGGGCAGGGCGAGGACGCCCCGCCAGGGATCAGCCCCGGATCACGCCGCGCGAGCGCGACGACGCAGACCGGCCAGCAGCAGCAGGCCCGAACCGAACAGCCACACACCCGCCGGCAGCGGCACCGGCGCGAGGTCACCGCCGCCCAGCCCGCTCGCCTGCGCGATCACGCGGTAAACGGCGGTGTTGTCGATATATTCACCGGTCTCGTTGTGGCCGGTGAAGGTCACAAGTCCCGGATCGGTGCCGATGATCTGGCTCAGGAACAGGTCAGCCCCCGCGCCATGCGCCCACATCAGCGTGTTCTCGTTGGTGTGGGTGCCATAGTGCCACTTGACGCCCGGAAGGTTGCCCGCGCCGTTGTTCTGGATCGGTTCGAACGCGATCGTGTCCGAGTTCGGGCCCATCGGCATGGCGTTGCCATGGTCGGTCAGAACGATCATCAGGGTTTCGTCCTAGGACGACGAGGTATTCACCCACTGGACCGCCGCGGCGACCGAGCGGTTGAAATCCACCTGTTCCTCGATGATGCGGGCGGTGTTGTTGGCATGCGCGGCCCAGTCGACCGCACCGCCTTCGATCATCACGAAGAAGCCGTCCTCGTCCTTGCCCAGATGGTTCAGCGCGCCCAGCGTCATGGTTTCCAGCGTGGGTACATTGGCGACAAGCGGCACCTCGAAGGCGTTGGCGTCGGCGAAATGGCCGCTGCGGTTGGCCTGCAGCGTGTTGTAGGTTTGCGCGACGCCCAGAACCGGCCCGTCGATGACAAGCGAGCCATCGGCGAGCGCCTCGAAGCTCGCCTTGTCGTCGAAGAAGGTCATCGAGGGGGTGGCACCGGTCACGTCGTCCCACACGCTTTTGGCGATATAGCCGCCGCCACCGCCGGTCTCGTTGGCGAAACGCTCGCTGCCTTCGGGCCGCAGGTTGCCGTCGCTGTCATAGAACGGGTGACCGCCGCCCATGACCAGGTCCAGCGTTCCGGTCAGCACCATCTGCTGGCTGATCTCGCCGTAATTGTTGCGGTTGATGTTCTGGGCGCCGAAGGTCGCGGGCGTGGCGTGGCTGATCGGCACGCTGGAGACGACACCGACCGCCTTGCCCAGTTCATCCTTCATCTGCTGCGAGATGAAGGCGAGCGGCTGGCCGAAATCGTCGAAATCGATGGCGCTGTTATAGGATTTTTCACCGGTGGCCAGCGCGGTGCCGGCTGCGGCGCTGTCGGTATAGTCGCGCTTGATATAGTCATAGCCCTCGAAATAGCTCGGGCGGCCGCCGAAATTGCCGTCGCTCGGCGTGGTGTCCCAGGCCTTGGCGGGGTCATAGGTGACCTGCGGCGTGCCGGTATTCGTCGGCTTGGTCGAGGTGTTGAGCGGGGTGGTGATCATGCCCAGCTTGACGTCGAAGCTGTCATAGGGCTGCTGGCCCTTCGCGCCATATTCCCAATAGCTGGCCATGTCCCAAGTGCCCCAGGATGCGCCGTCGGAGATGAAAAGGATCACGTTCTTGGCCGTGTCGAAGGTGGCGGCAGGAGCGGCGATCGGCGTCACAAGCGGAACACAGACCGAAGCCGCGAGCAGCGCGCGGCGGGAGATTTTGAACGACATTCTGTCCTCGTCGATGCGTTGGCGACAATGTTCACGCTGTCGGGCCGAGCGCGGCTCGCCCCCAGCGTGGTCGCAAGATCGTCGCGTCCTGTAAGGGAATCTCGGCACTCCGGTAACGTTTTCGCGACAATCCTGGGTCGATCGGGCAGGCCGGATTTCCCCTTGGAGCAAGACATGCGGTCCGGGGCGAGGTCGGGGTGAAGGGCCGGACGGGCCGGGTGTCGCGCCGTTGCGTGAAGGGGAACAGCCGCAGTTCGACAAGTGGCCGCGGTGACCGGCCGCGGCGGCTTTGCGGGACGGTGTGGTTGAGCCGTAGGCCGACTTGCAGGCCCGGTTGGCCCTTGGCGTGACGGACATGCGCGAGAAGGTCGCGGGACGCGTGGCGTTGGCGCAGGATCGGTTATGGCAAAGGCCCAGTCGCCCGGCGGTTTTCGCGATTCAGCGGCTGCAAACGCGACCGGCTGAAGCCCGGGATAGCCGGGATTTCAGAGGGTTACGATGAAGCCTCACGCAGGGAGTGGCTCTGTTCGGGCCAAAGCCGGAGCCCGCAGTCGAAAAGCCGGATGCCAGCGGATCCATACCAATAAGGTTCTGATTTCGGCAATTTTTTCACGTTGTCCCGAGGCCGATTCGGCCGGATTTTTCGGCTTGCACAGCACCGATCGCCCGGGCACAACTTCCGCCAGCGGCCCCGTAGCTCAACTGGATAGAGCGCCAGTCTTCTAAACTGGATGTTGCAGGTTCAAGTCCTGCCGGGGTCACCATTTCCTCAGACTATTCAAACACTTCCGGGTGTTGTTCCGCGTGGCGCCGCCAACTGTCGTTGATTCTCCGGGTCCGCGCTCTGCGCGCCTGAGCCTCAGGCGTCATGCTCGCCGCCAACGCCCGGGCGAGCACCTCTGCACCCTCAGGCGTTGCGGCGACGGCCCTCAGCGAGGCCCGGCGCTTCGCCTTGGCCTCTGGTGACTGGCCTCGGTTCCGCCTGGCCCGCGCCTCGGGTGTTAGAGTAGACCGCGACCAGGTTGAATCCTTGGGATTCACATCCGGGGTGATTTCTGATTCATGCTGACTGCCGTGAAGGGGGTCGGCATGGATGGGGAAACCGTATTCTTCTGATTTGCGCCAGCGGTTTGTGGCCGCTCTGGATGAGGGTATGTCGGCCAGTGCTGCGGGCCGCAGGATGCGGATTGCGCGCGCGACAGCGG
>NZ_DSDD01000167.1:0-4506 GCF_011048875.1 Rhodovulum sp. | reverse complement strand
TGGCTGGTCGCTCCGCGGATCACGCAGCCCAGCGCCACATAGCCGTCGAAATTCGACAACCGATGTGCCAGCGCGATGGCGGGCGGCAGCTCGAGCGCGCCGGGAACCTCTATCAGGTCATGGGTGGCGCCCGCGGCGTCCAGTTTCGCCCGCGCGCCCGCGATCAGCATCTCGGCAATGTCACGATAGAACGGTGCGACCGCGACCAGCAGCTTCACCGGCCGGTCAAAGACGGGCAGCGGCAGGATATGGTGTGGGTCTTGGTCGGCCATGTCTCAGCCCTCCATCTCGATCTTGCGGGTGCCCGCAATGGACAGCCCGTAGCCCTCAAGCCCGACGACCCGCGGCAGGGGCGAATTCGTCAGCAGCGTCAGCTCGTGCAGGCCCAGCGCGGCGAGGATCTGCGCACCCAGCCCGTATTGGCGCAGCGTCTGGGGGGACGCGCTTCCGCCGCCCAGCTTCATCGTGGTATCGCGCAACAGGACAACCACGCCGCGCCCCTCGGCGGCCATGATCTCCATCGCGCGGGACAGTTCCCCGGCCGGGTGCGGGCCAAGGCCAAGCACGTCCTGCAACGGGTCAAGCGCGTGCATCCGCACCAGCACCGGGCCGGGCGCGGCGATGTCCCCTTTGGTCAGCACCACATGTTCGGCGCCCTGCGTGATATCTGCAAAGATGCGCATCAGCCAGTCGCCGCCAAATGCCGAGGTAACAGGCCGCGCCGCCGTCTCGTTCACCAGGTTGTCGTGGCGGCGGCGATAGGCGATCAGGTCGGAAATCGTGCCGATCCTGAGCCCGTGCCGCTGGGCAAAGGCCACAAGGTCGGGCAGCCGCGCCATCGAGCCGTCCTCGTTCATGATCTCGCAGATCACGCCCGAGGGGTTCAGCCCCGCCAGCCGCGCGACATCGACCGCCGCCTCGGTATGGCCCGCACGCACCAGAACGCCGCCATCGCGCGCGCGCAGCGGGAAGATATGGCCGGGCGTGGCGATATCGGCCGCCGTTTTGCCCGCGTCGATGGCCACGGCCACGGTGCGGGCGCGGTCATGGGCGGAAATGCCGGTGGTCACACCCTCGCGCGCCTCGATCGAGACGGTAAAGGCGGTTTCGTGGCGGCTGGAATTCTGCGAGGCCATCAGTGGCAGGCCCAGCGCGTCCACCCGCTCGCCGGTCAGCGCCAGGCAGATCAGCCCGCGGCCATGGGTGGCCATGAAATTGATCGCCTCGGGCGTGGCCATCTGGGCGGGGATGACCAGATCGCCCTCGTTCTCGCGGTCCTCGTGATCGACAAGGATGAACATCCGCCCGTTGCGCGCATCCTCAAGGATCTCCTCGGTCGAGGAGATGGCGTCGCGGAAGTTTCCCTGATCGGATGCGGAGGGGTCGGTGGTCATGGTCTGCCCGTCTTTGGCTGTCGCGAGGCAGATAGACCATCACACGACAGAGCGCCAGAGGGCGCGGACCCGGTTATCCCGCGGCCTCGGCCAGCCGGGCGACATAGCGCGCCAGCGTGTCGATCTCGAGATTCACCCGGTCGCCCACCCGCGCCAGCCCCCAGGTCGTGGCCCGCTTGGTATGGGGGATGAAATTGACGCCGAAGCTGGCGCCCTCGACCTCGTTCACGGTCAGCGAGGTGCCGTTCAGCGCGACCGAGCCCTTCGGCGCGATGAACTTCGCCAGCACATCGGGCGCACGAAACGTGATGCGCGTGCTGTCGCCCTCGTCCACCATCGCGACGATCTCGGCCAGCCCGTCGACATGGCCCGACACGATATGCCCGCCCAGCTCGTCGCCCACCCGCAGCGCGCGCTCCAGATTCATCCGGCTGCCCTCGGCCCAGCCATCCAGATTGGTCTTGGACAGCGTCTCGGCCGAGATCGAGACCGCGAACCAGCCGCCCCTCTCGTCCCGGCCCCGATCGGTCACCGTCAGGCAGACCCCGTCGCAGGCGATCGAGGCGCCGATCTCGATGGTCTCGGGCGCGTAACCGCAGCCGATCCGCGCGGTCAGGTCGCCGCGCTTTTCCAGCACGCGGACGGTGCCGATATCGGTGATGATGCCGGTGAACATGGCACTTGGCTCCTTCTGCGGTTCTGCGCCCGACCTAGCGTCTGGCCACGGACAGGGCAAGCGCCGCGCCCGCCAAGCCGATTGACGCTTTCGCAACCGCCCGAAAAATGGCCCTATTACGGGCATGACGACGCATTCGGGCAGCATCCGGCGCTTTCTGCTTCTTCAGGGGCCGCACGGGCCGTTCTTCGACCGGCTGGGCCGCGCCCTGCGCACGGCCGGGCACGCGGTCTGGCGCGCGGGCTTCAACCGGGGCGATTCCGCCTTCTGGTCGGACCGGGCGCGGTATGTGCCGGTCACCTGCACGCCTGCCGACTGGCCCATGGTCTGCGCCGGGTTGCTCGATCGGCTGGCGATCACCGATATCGCGCTTTACGGAGATACAAGACCCATCCACGCCGCCGCCATCGCCGCAGCCCGCGCCAGGGGGCTGCGCATCCATATCTTCGAAGAAGGCTATCTGCGGCCCTATTGGGTCACCTATGAGCGCGACGGCGCGAACGGCCATTCGCGGCTGATGGATCTGGCGATCCCCGACATCGCGGCACGTTTGCCGGGCGACGCGCCCCCCGCCGCCGAGGCCCCCGCCCATTGGGGCGACCTGCGCGCGCATATCTTCCACGGTGCGCTGTATCACGGGCTGGTCATGCTGCCCTCGCGCCTCTATCGCCATTACAGCCCCCATCGCGGCCTGCCGGTGCGGGCCGAATTCGCGCTTTACCTGCGCCGGCTGGCGCTTCTGCCCATCCATGCCGCGGCCCGGTTTGCCGCCACACGCACGATCCGGGGCGGCGGGTTTCCCTATCATATGGTGCTGCTGCAACTGGCCCATGACGCGAATTTCCGCCATCATGGGCCATTCGCCCGGATCGAGGATTTCCTGGCGCTCTGCATAGACGGTTTTGCCCGTGGCGCGCCCTCCCATCATCATCTGGTGTTCAAGGCCCACCCGCTGGAGGACGGGCGCAGCCCCCTGCCCCGCACGATCCGGGCTCTGGCCCGCGCGCAGGGGCTGGCCGGGCGGGTGCATTTCGTGCCGGGCGGCAAGCTGGCGCTGTTGCTCGACGGGGCGACCAGTGCTGTCACCGTCAATTCCACCGCCGCGCAACAGGCGCTGTGGCGAGGCCTGCCGCTGCGCGCCTTTGGCCGGGCGGTCTATGACAAGCCGGAACTGGTCTCGGACCAGCCGTTGGCCGAGTTCTTTGCCGATCCCCGCCCACCGGACCCCGCCGCCTATCGGCTGTTCCGCCGCTTCCTGCTGGAAACCAGTCAGGTGCCGGGGGGATTTTATTCGCGCAGGGGTCGCGACCAACTGATGCGCCTTGTGGTCGACATGATGCTGGCCAGCATCGACCCCTACGACTCGCACGCCGCCAGGGGCGCGGCGCAGGGGCAACACCTTCGCCTTGCCGGATAGCAAGGGTCGCGCGGGACTGGCACGAACAGCTCGGGCATTGTAGGCTGAACCAAAATAATCGTGGCAGTTCCATGCTGTCCGAGACGATCCTGAGGCAGTTTCAAGCAAGAACAAGGACGCCGAGCAGTGAGAATCATGTATTCCCGAGGGGCGAGGGCCGTGGCTTTTCTTGCCCTCTTGGCGACCGTGAGCGCCTGCGGCCTGCCGCGCTCCGGCCCCAACAAGCGCGAGATCTTTGCCGGTGCGGTCCAGAAACAGGGCGATTCCTTCGTGGTCGCGGTCAATGACAGGGTCACCCGGGCCACGTCGGTAGTCCCGGCGATCGGCTTTCCACCCGAATTCAGCGGCGCAGGCATTGCCACTGCCGACATCATCCAGCCGGGCGATGTGCTGGGCCTGACGATCTACGAGAATGTGGACGATGGCATACTCGCGCGCCAGGGCAGCAATGCCGCGATGCTGAACGAGGTGCAAGTGGATGATTCGGGGTTCATCTTCATCCCCTATGCCGGGCGGATTCGCGCGGCGGGCAACACGCCCGAGCGACTGCGCCAGATCGTGACCGAGAAGCTCGACGCCCAGACCCCCGATCCGCAGGTCGTCGTGCGTCGGCTGGCGGGCGACGGGGCGACCGTATCGGTCGTGGGCGGCGTTGCGAGCCAGGGCGTCTACCCGATCCAGCGCCCCAATCGCACGCTGTCCGGCATGCTGGCCACCGCAGGCGGCCTCTCGATCCCGCCCGAGGTGGCGCGCATCTCGGTGCTGCGCGGCAGCCGGCGCGGCGATGTGTGGTTCCAGGATCTCTACAGCCACCCCCAGATCGACATCGCCCTGCGCAACGGCGACCGCATCCTCGTGGAGCGCGACACCCGCGCCTTTACCGCGCTCGGCGCGATGGGTGCCCAGCGCCGGGTTCCGTTCGAGACGCAGAACCTGTCGGTGATCGAGGCGATCGCGCAGGTGGGCGGGCTGAATACCGGGCTGGCCGATCCCACCGGCGTCTTCGTGATGCGCAACGA
>NZ_DSDD01000218.1:0-4512 GCF_011048875.1 Rhodovulum sp. | reverse complement strand
CGGCAAGCTGCGGCGCGATGCGGCTGTCATGGCGGCCGAAGCGGAAACCGGGATGGGCGGGCAGGCTGTCCACCGCCGCCAGCCGCTGCTCGCCCTCGATGGCCAGATCAGCCCCCGCCGCGCGCTATCTTTTCGGCGCGGCGACGCCCAGAACCGGCCGGCCGACAGGCGCAGCGGCCCGTCGGGCAGGCTCAGGTCGAAGTCGATCCGCTCGGGCAGGAAATCCTCGACCGGCAGCTTGTGCGTGGCCTGCGGCGGCGCGTCGGACTCGGCATGAACGGCCAGCGTCCAGGTGCCGCGCGGGGCGGTTGCGGCGATGCCAAGGGCAAGACATGCCCACCCGCCACGCCGCCCGGCGACAGTGCGCGGGCATGTTCCACCCCGTCGGGCCGGGTCAGGATGGCGGTCAGCGGCAGCCCCTCGACCGCCCCGGCCTGCCCGCGCATCAGTCCCGCCGGGAATTGTGCATGGCCTGCCGCGTCGGTCTGCTCCGTTCCCAGCACGCGGTTCGCGCGCGACATCAGCGACACCGTGACCCCTGCCTTGGGCGCGGCGCTTGCCAGCGACCGGACGAAGACATGCAGCCCGTCCGTCCCCGCCATCATCGCCAGCCCCAGATCGGACAGCACGCACCATTGCGTAGCGGCCGGACGGTCATAGGGATCGGCCCCCGGGATCGCCGCCTGCAGCGCGTAGATGCCCGCGGGCAGCCCGGCGATCGCTTCGTCCAGCGGCAGGCGCGTGGTGACATCGCGGTTCAGCTCCATCCCCACCTCGCCGGTGCCGGCCCAGACCTGTTCGGCCATGTCGCCCGAGAACGCATCCTCCTGCAAGGGCGAGAGGGGGCGGCCGGGGAAGCGGGCCGAAGGGCGGCGGTCGCGATCATATCGGGTCAGTTCCACGGGGCGGGCCAGAACCTCGCCGCTTTGGGCGGGCAGGCCCGGGCGCAGGGTCAGCCGGTAGCTTTCGCCGTGGCGCAGGCCCGCGACGCAGAGCCGGTCATCCTCGGCCGTTACGACAAGCCCGGGCTACGAAAGCTGCACAAAGGGCGCGAAATCGGCGCCGCGGGCAAGCGGTTCGGAAAAGCGGATGCACATGCGCGGGCTGGGCCAGCGCGGGAAGGGCAAGGAAGATCAGACAGAAAAGGACGGCAAACCGGCGCATCGCGGTCTCCTTCCGCAATTCGCCTCGCTGCGGGATGCTGGCATGGGCCTGCCGCGGATGGCAACGATTCCTCCGTTGCCGTTAATCGGCTGTTCACCCCGATCTGATCAGACTGCGCAAACCCGTGGAGAATCCGCGCATGGACATGACCGAGAAACTGGCGACCGAGCGGCGCAAGCGGCTGGCCGCCGAACGCCTGCTCGACCAGAAAAGCCGCGAGCTGTTCGAGGCGAACCGCCGGCTGTCCCAGCATGCGCTCCACCTCTCCGAAGAGATCACGGAGACGCGCCAGACCGCCGAGGACCTGCGCGGCCAGAACAGCCAGGTCCTGACCGAGCTTGCCGAGGTCTCTCTCGAGGCCGATGTCGTGAAGCAGCGGCTCTGGGATTCGCTGGAAACCGTCAAGGACGGCTTTGCGCTGTTCGATGCCCAGGACCGGCTGGTGATCGCCAACCGCGCCTATCTGTCGGTCTTCGACGGGCTGGAGGCGGTGGTGCCCGGCGTGCGATATGACGAGATCATACGCCTGTGCGTCGAGGAAGGAATCGTCGATATCGGCGAGCATGACGCGCCGGGCTGGATCGAGGAATTCCTGACGCGCTGGCATTCGGACCCGGTGCCGACCCGGGTGGTCCGGTTGTGGAGCGGCGATTACGTTAAGCTCATGGACAGGCGCACGCCCTCGGGGGACATGGTGTGCCTGGCGATGAACATCACCGAGATGATGCGCATGTGGGCCGCGGTCGAGGCGATCCCGGACGGATTTGTCCTCTACGACCATGACGACCGGCTGGTGATGTGCAACGACCGCTACCGGGAGTTCTACAGCAAAAGCGCCCCGGTCATGCAACCCGGCAACCGGTTCGAGGATATCCTGCGCTTCGGGCTCGAGAATGGCCAGTATCCCGAGGCCAGGGGCCGCGAGGAGGAATGGCTGACCGAGCGGCTGAACCGCCACCAGCGTCCCGAGGGGATGATCGAGCAGCGCCTGGCCGACGGCCGCTGGCTGCGCATCCTCGAGGAACGTACGCCCGACGGCGGCCTCGTCGGGCTGCGCGTCGACATCACCGAACAGAAGCGCCAGCAGGAGGCGCTGGACCGCGCTCGTGTCGCCGCCGAAGCCGCCAACCGCGCCAAGTCCGCCTTCCTCGCCAACATGAGCCACGAGCTGCGCACGCCGATGAACGGCGTGGTCGGCATGGCGGAACTGTTATGCGAGACGGAACTGTCCGAGGAACAGCGGCTTTACGCGCAGACGATCCGGGAATCGGGCGAGGCGCTTCTGAGCCTGCTGAATGACGTGCTGGACTATTCCAAGATCGAGGCCGACAAGCTGCAGCTGCACCCCGAGCCCTTCGACCTGGAACGCACGATCTACGAGATCGTCATGCTGCTGCAGACCCCTGCCCGGGACAAGAATCTCGACGTCCTGATCGACTACGACATGTTCATGCCCACGCGTTTCATCGGCGACCGCGGTCGCGTCCGGCAGGTGCTGACCAACCTGATCGGCAACGCGGTCAAGTTCACCGAGGAAGGGCATGTGCTGATCCGGGTCGTCGGCTTCGATGCCGAGGGCGGCGTGCTTCAGCATGTCCATGTGACCGTCGAGGATACCGGCATCGGCATCGCACGCGACATGCAGGACCACATCTTCGGCGAGTTCAACCAGGTCGAGGACCAGCAGAACCGCAAGTTCGAGGGTACCGGGCTGGGCCTTGCGATCACAAGGCGCCTGATCGAGATGATGGGCGGCGAGATCTGGCTGGAATCGGAAAAGGGCGAAGGCGCGTGTTTCGGCTTCCGCCTGCCCCTGCCCGTCGCCGAACCCCACGAATCGCTGCCCGCACCCGAGACCGCCTCGGTCCGTCGCGTCCTCGTGGTCGACGACCAGGAGGTGAACCGCACGATCCTGGACCGCCAGCTGTCGCAGCTCGGTCTGGACGTGACCTGCCATGTGACCGCCGAAACCGCGCTGGGGGCCGCCGCCGATGCCGACCTGATCATCACCGACCACCGGATGCCCGGCATGGACGGCTATGACTTTGCCCGGGCGCTGCGACAGTCGGGCCATGCCGGGCCGATCCTGATGCTGACCTCGAACCCGGCCTGCCTGGGCAGAACCGGAGAGAATGCCGAGGCGGGCCTCGATCTGGTCCTGCAGAAGCCGGTGATGCGCCGCGCACTCTACGAGGCGATCTCGACCCTGGCCCCGTCGGTGCAGACCCCCGCGCCCCCCGGACCCGCGGTCCCGGACCGCCCCATGCGCATCCTCGCGGCCGAGGACAACCGCACCAACCGGCTGGTTCTCGGCAAGATGGTCGCGGGGCTGAATGTCGAGTTGCGCTTTGCCGCCAACGGCCACGAGGCGGTCTCGGCCTTTCGCGAGGCCCGGCCGGACCTGATCTTGATGGATATCTCGATGCCCGATTGCGACGGCAAGGAGGCCACCGGAACGATCCGCAGGATCGAGGCCGAGAATGGCGATCCGAGCGTGCCCATCGTCGCCCTGACCGCGCATGCGCTGCAGGGCGATGCCGAAGACATCCTTGCCGCGGGCCTCGATGCATGCCTGACCAAACCGCTGCGCAAGAGCGACATCCTTGCCGCGATCGAGGCGCATCGCCCGGCCGACTGCGCACCGCTCTGCACGGAGACGGCCTGCGCTCCGTCGCCGGAGGACGGTTTCGTCGGGACCCCCGACCGGGACGCCGATGCAACGGCGCGACTGCGCGCGATCTAGGCAACACGCCGGACGGCCGACCTGCCGCTGCTTTCGCGGATGGATGGAACAGCGCGCGAAGGCTGCCGCCTCGCCGAGGCCACAGGCAGGCGTCACCCTCGACAGCACAGGGCATGCCGGCCGCCCTTGGTGTCGTTTTTTTCGGGGATTTATGGTGCCCAGGAGAGGCACCAACCCTTTGTTTTTATGTGTTTATTTCTGTCCATCCCTGCCCGCATCCACCTTAAATACATGGCGATACCTGTCCATCCTTGTCTTGAGGTGCCCGAGGGTATCCACTAGCCTAGGGTGGATATTTGGGTGGATGGGCAGGCGATCGATCGGCCGTGAAGGGCAGGCGGCTGGCTTGGCGGATGAGGCGTGGAAATCCGTTGCCACGACAATTCGCGCGGGCGGAATGCCACGTGATGATAACGACGTGGCAGACACTGCCACGGGCGTGGCATTCACAGAGCGCCTCTTGCGTGAGCTGCTACCGCTCGAACCCGGCGCAGTCATTCGTCTTCTGTTTGCTATCTTCTGGCCGGGTTCGAGCGGTAGCAGCTCACGCAAGAGGCGCGCTGTGAATGGTGCCGTGGCACCAATGATGGGTGCCGCTTCATACT
>NZ_DSDD01000470.1:0-4545 GCF_011048875.1 Rhodovulum sp. | reverse complement strand
TCCCCGCAAGCGTCAGGGGCGGAAGGCCGAGAGCCGCTCGAAGAGCCGCCCGATGCCCTGCAGGTCGATATTTGCGAAGGCGATCCGCACCTGCTGGCGCGCGCCCGTATCGGCGTCGGGCTGAAACATCGTGCCGGGCAGCAGAAGAACGCCCGCCTCGGCCACCAGCCGCCGGGCCAGGTCGTCGGACGGGATCGGCCAGGGATGGGCGGCATAGGCGAAATAGGCCCCGGCCCCCATCAGGACCCAGCCTTCCAGCGCTGCAAACCCTGCCTCGATCGCCGCGCGTCGTTCCAGGATCTCGGCCCGTTCGCCCGCCAGCCATTGCCCGAGATTGCGCATCCCCCAGAGTGCCGCACGCTGGCCCAGCTGGTTCGGACAGATCGCCACGGTGTCGAGGAACTTCTCGACCTCGGCCAGCCTGTCCTCATGCGCCACCATCGCGCCGACGCGGTGGCCTGTCAGCCGATACGCCTTGGAGAAGGAATAAAGCTGGATCAGTGTGTCGGCCCAGTCGGGATCGGCGAACAGCGCATGCGGCGCGCCGGTGCCGGAATGGAAATCGCGATAGGTCTCGTCAAGGATCAGCGCGATGCCGTGTCGGCGGCACAGTTCCAGGAAATCGGCAATCAGGTCGTGCGGGTATTCGACACCCGCCGGATTGTTCGGCGTGACCAGCACGATGGCGCGGGTGCGCCCGGTGATCAGTTGCGCGGCGCGCTGCACCTCGGGGATCAGGCTGTCGCCGGTGGGCAGCGGCACGGTGCGGATCCCGGCCATGTCGAGCCACATCTTGTGGTTGAAATACCACGGCGTTGGCAGGATCACCTCGTCCCCGTCACCCGCAAGCGTCGCCATCGCGGCGCAGAACGCCTGGTTGCAGCCCTGGGTGATCGCCACCTGTTCCGCACCGATCCGGCCGCCATAGCTGGCCGACCACTGCGCCGCGATCTCTTCGCGCAACTCGGGCAGGCCAAGGACGGGGCCGTAAAGATGCGCCGCCGGATCTGTCAGCGCGGCCTCGGCAATGGCTTGGCGCAGCGGCTCGGGCGGGGATTCCATCGGGGCGGCCTGGCTGACATTTATCAGCGGTCGGTGGGCGGGAAAGGCGACCCCCTGCAACCAGCGCCGCGCCTCCATCACCGGGGGCGGGAAGGTGGCGGCCATGCGAGGGTTCAGCGGGCGCAGCATGGATCAGGTGCCCCGGTAGGGTTCCACATATTGCAGCGCCATGTCCCAGGGAAAGAAGATCCAGGTGTCCTGGCTGACCTCGGTTATGAAAGTGTCGACCATCGGTTTGCCCATGGGCTTGGCATAGACAGTGGCCACATGCGCCTTGGGCATCAACTGGCGCACCACCTCCAGCGTGCGGCCGGTATCGACCAGATCGTCGACGATCAGAACGCCTGTGCCGTCGCCAATCAGACCCATGTCGGGGGTCTTGATGACGCGCGGTGCGGTCTGGGTCTGGTGATTGTAGGATTTCACGCTGATCGTGTCGACGATCCGGATATCCAGCTCTCGCGCCACGATCATCGCGGGCGCCATGCCTCCGCGCGTGATCGCCACCACCGCTCGCCAGGCACCGGAATCGGGCCCGTGCCCGTCCAGCCGCCAGGCAAGCGCGCGCGAGTCGCGATGGATTTGGTCCCAGCTGACGTGAAAGCCCTTCTCGTGGGGCAGGCGGTCGGACGGCGACATGGGCGTTCCTCTCTGGCTGGCGTCACTTGCGCCCGGTGACCGCGTCGATATCGGGCGCGTCCACGGCCTTCATGCCGACGACGTGATAGCCCGCATCGACATGGTGCACTTCGCCGGTCACGCCGCTGCCCAGATCGGACAGCAAGTACAGCGCCGATTTGCCCACCTCGTCCTGGCTGACATTGCGCCGCAAGGGCGAGTTCAGTTCGTTCCACTTCATGATGTAGCGGAAATCCCCGATGCCGCTGGCCGCCAGCGTCTTGATCGGCCCGGCACTGATCGCGTTCACGCGGATGCCGTCCTTGCCCAGATCCTCGGCCAGATAGCGCACTGATGCCTCCAGCGCGGCCTTGGCCACGCCCATCACGTTGTAATGCGGCATCACCCGTTCCGCGCCGTAATAGGTCAGCGTAAGCGTCGCGCCGCCCTCGGTCATCATCCGCGCGGCGCGTTGCACGACCGCGGTGAAGGAATAGACCGAGATGTCCATCGTCATCGCGAAATTGTCGCGCGTGGTGTCGACATAGCGGCCGCGCAGCTGTTCCTTGTCTGAAAAGCCGATGGCGTGGACGATGAAATCCAGCCGGTCCCAGCGTTTCGCCAGCCCGTCGAACAGGGCGTCCAGCGATGCCTCTTCGGCGACGTCGCATTCCAGCACGATGTCGCTGCCTAGGCTCGCCGCCAACGGTTCGACGCGCTTCTTGAGCGCTTCGCCCTGATAGGAGAACGCCAGGTCCGCACCGTTGGCGGCGCAATGCTGCGCGATGCCCCAGGCGATGGATTTGTCATTGGCAAGCCCCATGATAAGGCCGCGCTTGCCTTCCAAGAGTTTCGTTGACATTCGGCGTCCTTCGTCCACCTTGCAAGAAGTTGACGCGGGTGTAGGGCAATTGCCCGGACCTATCAAGACCGCCGGACGCGGGGGCAGGAGCGCAGACCAAATGACCGACAGGCAGGGAATATTCGCCGGGGACGATCCGTTCGCGATAATGCGCGCGTGGCTGGCCGAGGCGACCCGGACCGAGCCCAACGACCCCGACGCCATCGCGCTGGCGACCGTCGATACCGAGGGTTTGCCCAATGTGCGCATGGTGCTGCTGCGTGAAATCGAGGCGGATGCCTTCGTCTTCTACACCAATTACGACAGCGCGAAGGGGGCCGAGATTTCCGCAACCGGGAAGGCCGCATTCGTGCTACACTGGAAGACGCTCAGACGACAGGTACGGGTACGGGGCGTCACGGAACGGGAGGACGGCGTGAAGGCGGATGCCTATTTTGCATCGCGAGCCCTGCGGAGTCGGCTTGGTGCCTGGGCCTCCCGCCAGTCGCGACCGCTGGAGTCACGGCGCAGCCTGATGGCCGAGGTGGCGCTGGTAACTGCGCAGAAGGGCGTGTCGCCGGCCCGGCCGCCTTTCTGGGGCGGTGTCCGTCTGCGGCCGCTGGAAATCGAGTTCTGGGCGGACGGCGCCTTCCGTCTTCACGACCGGTTCCGCTGGCGGCGCGACAATGTGGACGGTGCATGGGAGGTCGTCCGGCTCTACCCCTGACATTCGCGCTTCGTGAATGGCGGCGGGCTGTGTGAGACCCCGGAATCGGCTTGCATCGCGGGCAGGGTCTGTGAAATGGAAGTGCCGGAGAGGGGATCGGTGCATCCGGTTAGGGGAACATGACTAGGGACAACGAGACGCCACCCCGGCGCGTCGAGGGGCAAGTGAAATGGTTCGATCCGACAAAGGGCTTCGGGTTCGTCGTGTCCGAGTCCGGCGGGCCGGACATCCTGCTTCACGCCAATGTTCTGCGCAATTTCGGGCAGAGCTCTGTTTCCGACGGTTCCGGCGTGGAACTCCTGGTCCAGGAGACGGCGCGCGGGTTGCAGGCGGCCGAGGTCCTGCGCATCGACCCGCCCGCGCCCGGCGACAGGCCTGTCCTGGAGGACGCGTTGAGGCTCGATGCCGCGGAACTGGCGGCACTGCCGCTTGAACCCGCTCGGGTAAAGTGGTTCGACAAGTCCAAGGGTTTCGGCTTTGCCAATGTGTTCGGCCGCCAGCAGGACGTGTTCGTCCATATCGAGGTCTTGCGGCGGTCGGGGTTGGCCGACCTGCAACCGGGCGAGGCGATCGCGATCCGCGTGACCGAAGGCCAGCGCGGACAACTGGCGGTGATGGTGGGGCCATGGGAAAGCGCGGTTTCAGGCGGTTCGCAGGGCTGATCCCTGCATTTCTTCTGGCGTGGGGCGCGGCCGGTCTGGCGGCTGCGCAATGCGATGAGAGCCATGTGGATCTGCGCGGCGAATGGGGAACCGCGCGATTTTCCGTCGAGATCGCAGACGACGATGCCGAGCGGGCGCGCGGTCTGATGCATCGCGAGACGCTGCCCGCCTCGGCGGGGATGCTGTTCATTTATGACCGCCCGCAGCACGTGGCCTTCTGGATGGAGAACACCCTTATCCCGCTCGACATGATCTTCGTCGACCCCGAGGGGCGGGTGCTGAAGGTTCATCTGAACGCCCGACCGCTGGACCGCACGCCGATCGACGGGGGCGAGGGGGTTCTGGCCGTGCTGGAAATCAACGGCGGGCTTGCCGGGCGGTTGGGTATCGGTCCGGGCAGCGAATTGCGACATCCCGCATTTGGCCCGGGCGCGGCCTGGCGCTGTCCCTAAATCGCTTCCCTTGGGCCGCGCCGGGCGCTATGGAGGCAGCCACGGGGCGTAGCGCAGCCTGGTAGCGCGTCGGTTTTGGGTACCGAAGGCCGTGGGTTCGAATCCCGCCGCCCCGACCAACTCCCCGATCAGGCACCCTTGCGATCCCTGATTCGGTCGATGCCTGATAAATTAACCCTTTGA
>NZ_DSDD01000458.1:0-4590 GCF_011048875.1 Rhodovulum sp. | reverse complement strand
CTGCCAGACCGCCCATCTGGCGGGCCTGAAAACACGAAACGAGCCACAAAAACTCCGTCTCGCAGCGGCCGAAGCGCTCAGGCAGCCATCTCGGCGCTGCCGAAGCCGTTTATCAGACGTTCCTTGAGTCTTTCTCGCAAATCATGGATAAGGCCGCATCCCGACAGGATCTGGAGAAAGGCGGCATGGCCATTCACGGCCTGTTCCCATGAGCCATTTGTTTGAAGAACTCGATTACAGCATAACGCCGATCGGCGCGTTGAGCCTCCGGCGGCGGCGCGATCTGCGGCTTGGCGCGGATGTCTTCGAGATCATGCTCGGCGAGGAATTCCTGATGACCAGCCACTTTACCGCCTCCGAGGTTGCCCTCGGGCGGCTGGGGGTAGCGGCCTGTCAGGGCGCACCGCTCGATGTCGTGGTTGGCGGGCTGGGGCTGGGCTATACGGCGCAGGCGGTGCTGGAACACGAGAACGTCGGCGAGCTTGTGGTTGTCGAGTTCCTTGCGCCGGTGATCGAATGGCATCAAAGCGGCATCCTGCCCATGGGCCGCGCGCTGCCCGACGACCCGCGCTGCCGGCTGGTGCAGGGCGATTTCTTCGCCATGGCCGCGAGCGCAGCCGGTTTCGACGATAAGCGGCCGCGTCGGCTGTTCGACGCGGTGCTGGTGGATATCGACCACACGCCCGAATTGCTGCTCGACACGCGCAGCGACAGTTTCTATCAACCCGCCGGCCTGACGGCTGTGCGCAGGCATCTGAAGCCCGATGGCATCTTCGGGCTCTGGTCGAACGACCCGACGGATCAGCGGTTTCTGGATCGTCTCGCGCAGGCGTTTCCCAAGGCCTGGGCCGAGCCGGTGACCTTTCATAACCCGCTCACCGACCGCCCCTTCACCCAGACGGTCTATCTGGCGCGCAATGGCAGCAGATTTGCGGAATGAACGTGGCTGCGGCGACCATCCCCCATGCCCTTTCCAGGACCGACTGCCCGGTGTGTGGTGCGGTTCAGACTGAACAGTTTCTCAACGTTCAGGATAGACATTACTGGCGCTGCGCTGACTGCGAGGCACGTTATCTCGCGCCCGCTCAGCGCCCGCTGCGCGACGAGGAATACGCCCACTACCTGCACCACGAAAACGACCCCGACGATCCGCGCTATCGCCGCTTCCTTTCCAAGCTGTCGGAACCCCTGCTTGCGCGGCTGGCACCCGGTTCGCGCGGGCTCGATTATGGCTGCGGGCCCGGTCCGGCGCTAGCGGCGATGCTGCGCGAGGCGGGGCACGAGGTCGCGCTTTACGACCCCTTCTTTGCCCCGGATCCCGCGCCTTTGTCCGAAACCTACGACTTCGTCACATGCACCGAGGTGGCCGAGCATTTTCACGATCCACGCACCGAATTCTCCCGGCTGAGCGCGCTGATCCGCCCCAGCGGCTGGCTGGCGGTGATGACCTGTTTCCAGACTGACGACGCCCGCTTCAGGGACTGGCATTATCGCAAGGACCCCACCCATGTGGTGTTCTACCGCGAGGCCACTTTCCGGCATCTGGCGCATGGCTGGGGCTGGCGTTGCGAGGTGCCGGTCAAGGATGTCGTCCTGATGCAGCGGCCAGCCGCACTGGGGGGCGCATGACGACCCGGCTACACGAACAGAGGATTGAAGCCGCGCGGGCCGAGGTTCTGAATGCTGGCGCGGAAAGCGTGCTGGATCTGGGCTGTGGCGATGGCGATCTTTTCGTCTGCCTCGCTACACAACCGGGTTTGCGCCGTCTTGCAGGGATCGACATCTGCGCTGCGTTGCTGGAGCGGCTGCAGGGCAGGCTCGACGAGCATCCCGTGAGGGGTAGGCAACATCGAATTGCAACGGGCATCGATGATCGACGGCCACGTCGCGCTGGCAGGGTCCGAGTGCGCGGTGCTGATCGAGATGATCGAGCATATCGACCCTGGACATCGTTCGCGGCTGGAGCATGCAGTCTTCGGCCAGATGCGGCCCCGCACGGTCATCATCACCACCCCGAACGCCGAGTTCAACTCGCTGCTCGGCGTGCCGCCCCACCGCTTTCGCCACCCCGATCACCGTTTCGAATGGCCGCGCGCCCGGTTCCGCAGCTGGGGGCGACGCGTCGCCGCGGCCTGGCGCTACTATGTCAGGTTCCGCGATATCGCAGGCGCGCATCCAGACCTGGGCGGTGCCAGCCAGATGGCTGTCTTTCGCGCGCAAGCGGGTATAGGAAACGAAACCTCAGCATGAACACGAAGTGAGATTACACCACACCCATGACGGATCCCAAACATGAAGAACAGAACCGCCTGAGTGACTGCCTGGCCAGAATCGACGCCAATCTCAGGGTCATCGGATCACGCCTGTCCGAGTATCAGCACGAGATTCAGGCCGCCCATGATCATATGTGGGAGGCCCGGCGCGATATGGACCATATAGACAAGGTCGGCATGCGTCAGTCGATCGATCAGATGATGCGGTCATCTGACGTGCTGCGCGCGCAGGCGAAAAAGTTGGAGAAACTGCGCAAGTCACCCTATTTCGGGCGCTTCGACTTCCGCCGCGCGGATCGCAACGAAACGGGTGCCTATTACGTGGGGATTCACGACTTTCGTGACGAGGAAACGCAGGAGCCCTGGGTCCATGACTGGCGCGCACCGATCTCGTCGCTGTTCTACGACTTCGAGACCGGCCCGGCCCGCTATGAGGCGCCCTCGGGCACGATCCCCGGCGAAATTGATCTCAAACGGCAATTCCGCATCCGCGACAGCGCCATGGAGTTCATGCTCGACGTCAGCGTGAATATCGTCGACGACGTGCTGCAGGACACGCTTGCGCAGGCCAGCGACGATGGCATGAGGAACATCGTCGCCACGATCCAGCGCGACCAGAACGCCATCATCCGCGACGCCGAGGCGCACACGCTGATCATCCAGGGCGTCGCCGGATCGGGCAAGACTTCGATCGCGCTGCACCGGATCGCGTTTCTGCTCTACCGCTTCAAGGACACGCTCAGCTCGAGCGACATCCTGATCATTTCGCCGAACCGGGTCTTTGCCGACTACATCGGCAATGTGCTGCCGGAGCTGGGCGAAGAAACCGTGCCCGAGATCGGCATGGAAACGCTGGCCGCGCAGATTCTCGGCGACAAGATCCGGTTCCAGACCTTTTTTGAGCAGACCGCGCTGCTGCTGGAAAGCGACGACGACGCGATGAAGGAGCGGATTCGGGCGAAGGCTACGCCCGAGTTCCTGCGCCAGATCGAAGCCTATGCCCGGCATCTGGAAAAAACCGCATTCCAGCCCGAGGATGTCGTGGTGCGCAAGCGTCCGCTTCCGGGATTTGTGTTCGAGACCACGTGGGAGCGGCTCAAGCATCTCGATATCGCCGAGCGCATCGTCGCCACCGGAAACGCGGTCATCGAACAGTTCGAGGCGCAGTACCATATCGATCTGCGCAAGGAAGAACGCGCCGTGATCCGTACGGCGGTGCGCGGAATGGTGAATCGCACCACGCTGCGTAAGGCCTACAAGGAATTCTTCGACTGGATCGATCGGCCCGACCTGTTCAAGCCGACAGGCGGCAAGCTCGAATATGCCGACGTTTTTCCGTTGATCTACCTGCAGATGCTGACCGAAGGCGTCGAAAACCCCTATGCCGGTGTCAAGCATCTTCTGGTGGACGAGATGCAGGACTACACGCCAGTCCACTACGCGGTGCTGGCACGGCTGTTCAAATGTCGCAAGACGATCCTTGGTGACGCAACGCAATCGGTGAATCCATACAGCGCCTCAACGTCTGAGCGGATCGAACAGGTGCTTGACGGTGCGTATCGCGTGACGCTGAACAAGAGCTATCGCTCGACCTGGGAAATCATGCAGTTCGCGCTGAAGATCGCGCCCAACCCGGACCTCGTCGCGATGGAGCGGCATGGACCTGCGCCCTCCCTGTCGGTCGTCAATACCCAGAAAGAGGCCGTCGCGTGCATCAAGGCTGCCGTCGAGGATTTCCACGCCTCGGATCATACCAGCCTCGCCGCCTTGGCCAAGACGCAAGGCCAGGCAAAGCGCCTGCACAAGGCGCTGGCGGAGGCGGGAATCGAAGCACGGCTACTCGAGGAGGGTAGCACAGGATTTTCCACCGGTGTCCTCATCTGCACCCCACATCTGGCCAAGGGGCTGGAGTTCGACCGGGTGATCATCCCCGACGCCAGCGAGGCTGTTTTCTCCTCCGAGATGGATCGCAACCTGCTCTACGTCGCCTGCACCCGCGCCATGCATAGGCTGGACCTGATTTGCGTGGGTGCGCCGTCGAAGCTGCTGCCCCCCATCGCGCACGCATAATCAGCTCATTGGCCGACCGGGCGCACCGCTGTTTCTGCAAAGCTCCAAGGTTGCCGGATGACGACTACCTGCGGCAGCGTTTCGCACTCCAGGTCGGCTACATCTGCATGCCGCCAGGCTGTCTTCGAACGGTAAGCGCGACGGCGCCCCCCTCCTGCCATTTCTGACCTGATGCCTTCATTCTCCGTGCACATTTGCGGCGGAGGTGTTGGATTTGGAGAGAGACGGCAAAATGGGCGTCCATTTG
>NZ_DSDD01000115.1:0-4591 GCF_011048875.1 Rhodovulum sp. | reverse complement strand
GGCGAGCAGCAGCGCGTGCAGCTTGCTCGCGTTCTGGCGCAGGTCTGGCGCCCCACCGCCAATGGCTGCCCACACTGGCTGTTCCTCGACGAACCCGTATCCAGCCTTGATATCGGCCACCAGTTGCAGGTCATGCGGGTCGCTCGCGACTACGCGGACCAGGGCGGCGGTGTGGTCACGGTGATGCACGACCTGAACCTGACGGCGATGTTCGCCGACCGGGTCACGCTGCTCGCCGAAGGCCGGGTGCTGGCCCAGGGCACGCCCGCAGACGTGTTCCGCGACGAGGCCCTCAGCCGCGCCTATCGCTGCCCGATCCGGGTCAACACGCCGCCCGAGGGCGGAACTTACCTGCTGCCCCATGCGGCAGGGCAGGTCGCGGCAGAATGAAGGAGACGGGAATGGAATTCGCATCGAAGACCGAGGAGATCGTCGCCTTCCTTGAGAAGGGCGGCCCCGCGATCTGGGCGATTGCCGCGCTGTCGGTGGCAACCGTCGCGCTGATCCTTTGGAAATCATGGCGCCTCGCCCGTGCCGGGGCCTGGTCGCGCCGGGCGAGCGCCCGTGCGGTGAACCACTGGCTCGCGGGCGACCTCCACGGCGCGCGGATTGCATTGGTCGGGGCGCGCGGGCTCCGCGCTCACGCGATCCGCGCGGCGATAGAGGCGCGCCTCGACCCGGAGTTCGACGACATCACTGCCCGCGAAGAGGTTGCCCGCGTCGCCACCATGGAACTCGCCCGCGCCCGTTCGGGCCTTCGCGCACTGGAACTGATCGCCACCATCGCGCCGCTCCTGGGGCTGCTCGGCACCGTGCTGGGCATGATCGCAGCCTTCCAGACACTGCAAGCCTCAGGCGCGCGCGCCGATCCCGCGGCGCTGGCCGGCGGCATCTGGGAGGCGCTTCTGACCACGGCTGCGGGCATGGCGGTTGCAATCCCGGCCTCGGTTGCGCTCACCTGGTTTGAAAGCGTGACCGACAGCGTGCGCCTTGACATCGAGGATGCGGCGACCCGCATCCTGACCCGCGGCGGGCCGTCCCGCGCGGCCCTCAGGGCAGCGGCGGAATGAGCCTCGGCCTTGCCCCCCCCGCACCCCGGCGCAAGCCCAGCCTGACGCCGATGATCGACGTGGTGTTCCTGCTGCTGGTCTTCTTCATGCTGGCCGCGCGCTTCGGTCAGGATGTGGCGATCCCGCTGGGCGCAGGCGGCGGCGCGGGCGAGGCGTGGTCCGGCCCGCCCCGGCTGGTCGATATCCGCCCCGGAACCGTGGCGCTGAACGGGGTCGAGACAGGGCTTGACGACCTTGCCGATGCGCTGCGCCCCCTGATCGAAACCCCCGAAGACCCGGTCGTCCTGCGCCCCCGCGACGGGGCCGACCTGCAACGGGTGATCGACGTGACGGACACCCTGAACGCGGCCGGGTTCGGCCGCCTGATCCTGGTGGACTGAGCCATGCCCCTGACCGTTCCGCCCCCCCGGCCCCAACGCGAAAGCGTGGTGCCGATGATCAATGTGGTGTTCCTGCTGCTGGTGTTCTTCCTGATCAGCGCCCAGTTGACCCCGCCCGAACCGTTCGACATCGCCACGCCCGAGGCGGGATCGGACCGCCCGGTCGAGGGGCAGGATATCCTGTATGTGGGCCCCGATGGCACCCTGGCCTACCGCGATGCCCGCGGCGACGCGGCACTGGCCCTGCTGGCGGGCGAAGCGCGCGACGGCGCGCTGCTGGTCCGCGCCGACAAGGCCGCGCCGGGGGCCGAAATCGCACGCCTGCTGGCCCGGCTGGCCGCGACAGGCGTGGTGTCGGTCGAGCTCATCGCGACCGGGCGCTGAGGCGATGCGCGGGCTTGGTGAAACGCTAGTCTTCGCCAGCGCGGCGCTGGCGCTGCACCTCGCGCTCTGGCCTGCGGAGCGTCCCGTGGGAGCGGACTCGGCGGGCGGCGGCGGGGACGACCTTGTCACGTTGTCTCCCGCCTCGGCCGCCGTTGCGAACGCGGTTGCGCAGTGGGACCGCCCGCCCGAAGCCGCGCTCCCCGAACCGGCCGCCTTCATCGCCCCGCCAGCGACAGACATGACTCCAGCCATCCGGCAACAAGAGGCCGCGCCGACATCGCCCGCCATGCCACCGCGTCCCGCCGCGCCGATCTCGGCCCCGACGCTGCCGCGGATCGAACCGACCCCGCAACGACCGGCTCGCGTGGCGGAGCCGGACCCGCGGCCGACGGTCGCCCAGGCTTTACCGGACACGCCGCGGCCGGCCCCTCGCCCGGTCAGCCCACCGAAAAGGCAGGACAGCCGGCAACCGACGCAGGCGGCGCAGACCGCAGCCGCGCCGTCGAGCGCCTCGGCGGACCAGGCTGCTCGCCGTGCGGCCGGAGCAGGCGGCGATGTCAGCGGGCGGTCTCGACAAGCGCAGAGCGCAACCTTGTCGCCGGATCGCGCGCGTTCCCTTCTTGCGGAATGGGGCGGACAGATTCGCACCCGCATCGCCCGCAGCGTGCCGCGGGGGGCCGGGTCGGGCACCGCCGTCGTCGAGCTGACCGTTGCGGCAGATGGCGTGCTCCTTGATGCGCGGCTCATCCGATCGTCGGGAAACCCTCGTCTCGACGACCTGGCATTGACCGCCGTGCGCCGGGCGGGCCGGTTTCCAGCCGCGCCGGCGGCACTGGGCCTGCGTCGCCAGAGCTTCACCCTGCCCGTGAAGGCGCGATGACGCTGGCCAGACTCGGTTGACAGGCAGCCCGGGTCATCGGTCTGTCTTGCTGTTCGTTTCTGTCCCCCGGTCGAAGCCGATGGCCTTGCAGGCCGTCCCGCTGGTGCAGCCTGCGCATCCGTCGCAGGCCCGCGCCGCGCCGCGGCGGCGGTGGATCAGGCCGCGGAACAGGAAGGCCAGCGCGACGGCAAGCACCAGCGCGATCAGGGCGATCTCGTGCCCGGCAAGGGCGGTCTCGGCGGCAAGGTCGATCTGGGGGGTCATGGCATGTCCTGTGCGGCTCGGCGTGGGGGACGGCGCAGCCAGGGCTTGGGCAACGCCACGATCAGCAGCGCCGCGAGGCCGAGCAGGTAGACCGCGGTCATGGTCTGCATCCCGGTCAACTGCAATGCGCTGCCCAGGGTAAAGACGGCGCTGGCCACCGCAAGGCCCAGAAGCGTCGGGAAGACGATGGAAAAGCCCATCCAGCGGTAGCTGTCGGTCTGCACCCGCACCATGATGACGGTCGCCAGACAGGGCGGGTAGAGCGCGAAGAACAGCATCACCGCGACAGCCGACAGCGCGGTGCGCCCCTCGGCGGCCTGCTCGGCGCCCATGCGTTGCTCAAGCGTCTGCGCGCCTTGGCCCTCGGGTTGGTCGAACAGCACGCCCAGCGTCGCGACCGAGCTTTCGCGTGCCGCGAAGGAGGCCAGAAGCGCGACGTTGACCTTCCAGTCGAAATCCGCGAATTGCGTCACCGGCTCCAAGCTGCGGCCGATCATGCCCAGGAAACTCGACTCGATCTTGTCCTGGCGCATTTCGCGGCGCAGCGTGGTGCGGGCATTGGCCAGATCGCGCAAGGCGGCCGAGGCGGCGCGGGCCGCGTCGTCCTGCGAACGCAGCACGAAGGGCACGAAATCGGGGAACTGCTCGGCAAAGCGGGCGTTGATCGCCTCTACCGCCGCGCGCCCCCCTGCATTCAGCCGCGCCGCGCGGTAATCGGTGGCCGCATTGACCAACGCCACCAGTGCGGTCTGATCGGGCACGGCGGCCCGGTGCGGGTTGTCGCCAAGCGCGGTGTAGAAATCCGCGATGGCGGTCTCGGCGCGCGATTGATAGGCGACCTCGCGTTCAGCCGGAACGCCGGGGAATTGCAGCAGCACATAGATCACGACCGCGATGGCCACGACCACGGTGCCCACCTTCTTGATGTAAAGCCAGGTCCGGTCAAAGGCGCGCTGCGCCACGCCGCGGATCGTCGGCAGGTGGTAGTTCGGCAGCTCCATCACGAAGGGCGCGGTTTCATGGTTGCGCAGGACCGATGTGGTCAGAAGCTTCGCAATCAGCAGCGCCGCGATCACGGTGATGGTGGACAGGTAGAACAGCATCAGCCCCTTGGTCTCGGGGAAGTAGATGTTGATGAGCAGCGTATAGAGCGGGATCTTGGCCATGCAGTTCATGAAGGGCACGGTCAGGATCGTGGCCATCCGGGCGCGCGCATCGGGAATGCCCTTGGTCGCCATCACGCCCGGCACCGCGCAGCCCCCCGCGAATACGCCGGCCAGGATGAAGGGCAGCGTCGACTGCCCGTGCAGGCCGAAGCGGTGGAGGATGCGGTCCAGGATGAAGGCAATCCGCGCCATGTAGCCCGAATCCTCGAGGATCGCGATCAGCGCGAACAGGATCAGGAAGATCGGCACATAGTTCAGCAGCGTGTTGACCGAGTCGACCATCCACAGGCCCAGCGAGCGGATCTGGGGATCGACCAGAAACCCCGCATCGGGCAGCGCGCTCGCGGCAAGATTGCGAAAGCCCGCAAGCACCGGCCAGGTGACCTTGGTCAGTTCATAGCCCTGAACAATGGATAGCTGATAGATCGCCCAGACGATCGCCACCAG
>NZ_DSDD01000116.1:0-4593 GCF_011048875.1 Rhodovulum sp. | reverse complement strand
GTGCCGTCCAGCACCTCTCGTCCGTCGGACGTCTTGTAATACATCCCCTCGGCACCCACGAACATCCGCGGGGACTTCTTGAACTGGCGGTTCGCGGTGAACGGCATCCAGAAGGCGGACAGGTCGTTGGGGCCGGGCTTGCGGTCGAGGGCCATGACGATCTCCAAGAGGCGGGCCGTCCGGATCGGGCGGGCAAAACGTTTGACCGGGCGGTCAGGACCACGCTGGCAGAGGCTTGGGGGCAGTCAAGCGCACCGCCCCATGGCGGTCGGGAACTGTCCGCCGGAGGACATGGTAAACGAAACCCGGGAGTTTTCCAGAGTTCCCTTTTCGATGACTTCCCATCCCCCCCGCACCCGCATCCAGCGCCGCAATCGCCGTGCGATCCTCGATGCCGCCCTGGCGGTATTCTCGCAGCATGGTTTTCGTGGCGCCACGCTCGACCGGATCGCGGCCGAGGCGGGGCTGTCGAAGCCCAACCTGCTCTGCTATTTCCCTTCAAGGAGGCGATCCACGAGACGCTTCTGGCCGGACTTCTGGAAACCTGGCTCGACCCGCTTCGCGCGCTCGACCCCGCGGGCGAACCCATAGAGGAGATCCTCGGCTATGTCCGCTGCAAGCTGGCGATGAGCCGGGATTTTCCGTGCGAAAGCGGTCTATTTGCCAACGAGATCCTGCAAGGCGCGCCGCGGATCGGACCGACGCTGGACGGCGAACTGAAAACGCTGGTGGACGAAAAGGCGGCGGTAATCGCGGGCTGGTCCGCCGCAGGGCGGATCGCCGATGTCGACCCTTGGCACCTGATCTTCTCGATCTGGGCGCTGACCCAGCATTATGCCGATTTCGACGTGCAGGTCCGCGCCGTGCTGGGACCGGATCGCGGCGATCCGTTCGATGGGGCCGAACGCCATCTGGTCACGCTCTTCACCCGGCTGCTGACCCCCTGAGCAGACCCGCGCACGCCACAGGGACGGTGTTAACCATGAGCCACAAATCTTCTCGCCAAACCCTTCTCGCGCGCGCATGGTGAATACATGTTTTCATGGGGTGGGGGCCTGAGCAGGAGCTTGGGACCAATGCAGATCATCGGCCCGATTCCGGCGGTCGGTATCCAGGACAGCGGCGTGACCGCCGTCAGTGCCATCGCGGCGACGACAACCGTCGCGGCAACGGGCGGCGGGAACGCGTCCGGACAGACCCGCAGCGAAACAGGCGAGCGCGGCCAGCAGCCGCCGCGCGCGATCTTCCCCGCACCCGACCCGGACCGCCCGGCGGGTCCGCCGCCAACCTTCGACACCACACCGCTCCAACTCGAAGCGGAGCGGCGCCTCAGCGAGGCATCGGCCCTCTGGCGCAGCGGCGCCCCTTCCGCCGAACCGGCGCAACGCCAGCTCGACATCGAGGTCTGAGCCGGACCGCCGCCGCAGGCACGCGCGCCTATTCCGCGGCGCGCGCAGCCGGATTGTTGGGATGCGCCATCCAGTTCCCGTATTCCGCGGGAACCGTCCTGCCCGTGCGCGGGTCGATCTCGCCCGGGGCGAGACGGCGCATGGTGATGCAGCCCTCGACCGGGCAGACATCGACGCACAGGTTGCAGGCCATGCATTCCTCGTCCTTCACCACGACACGCCGCTCGGGTGTCATCCCGATCGCCTGGTGGCTGGTATCCTCGCAGGCCGCATAGCACCGTCCGCACTGGATGCACGCCGCCTGGTCGATCACCGCCTTTGTGACGTAATTAAGGTTCAGATATTGCCAGTCTGTTACGTTCTGTACCGCCATCCCGGTAAAGTCCGACAGGGTTGAGAAACCCTTGCGATCGATCCAGTCCGCCAGCCCCGAGGCCATCTCCTTGACGATACGGAACCCGTAGGTCATCGCCGCGGTGCAGACCTGAACGTTGCCCGCGCCCAGCGCCATGAACTCGACCGCATCCTTCCAGGTGGTGACGCCACCGATGCCGGAAATCGGCAGGCCGCGGGTTTCGCGGTCGCGGGCGATCTCGGCCACCATGTTCAGCGCGATGGGCTTGACCGCCGGGCCGCAATAGCCGCCATGGGTGCCCTTGCCGTCGATGGTGGGCTCTGGGCACATCAGGTCCAGATCGACCGAAGTGATGGAATTCACCGTGTTGATCTGGCTGACCGCATCCGCGCCGCCCTTGCGCGCGCCCCGCGACGCCAGCCGGATGTCGGTGATGTCGGGCGTCAGCGTCACGATCACCGGCATCCTTGTGTTGGCCTTGCACCAGCGGGTGACCATCTCGATATATCCGGGCACCTGCCCCACGGCTGAGCCCACGCCGCGCTCGCTCATCCCGTGGGGGCAGCCGAAGTTCAGTTCCACCCCGTCGGCGCCCGTTTCCCCGACCCGCGCAAGGATGCGCTTCCACGCCTCTTCCTCGCAGGGGACCATCAGGCTGACGACCATCGCGCGGTCGGGCCAGTCGCGCTTCACCTGCTTGATCTCGCGCAGGTTCACCTCGAGCGGGCGGTCGGTGATCAACTCGATATTGTGCAGCCCCAGAAGCCGACGGTCGGCACCGTAAACCACGCCATAGCGCGGGCCGTTGACGTTGACCACCGGCGGGCCGTCCTCGCCCAGCGTCTTCCACACCACACCGCCCCACCCGGCCCTGAAGGCGCGGACAACGTTGTATTCCTTGTCCGTGGGCGGCGCCACGGCCAGCCAGAACGGGTTCGGCGACTTGATCCGCACGAAATCGTTTCTCAGGTCGGCCATGGCTCAGCCCTCTGCCATCAGGGTTGCATGGATGTCCTCGGCGGCGTCGCGGCCCTCGGCCAGCGCCGTCACGGTCAGGTCGTCGCCGCCCGCGGCGCAGTCACCGCCTGCCCATACGCCTTGCAGGCTGGTCCGCCCCGGCCCGGTCACGGCGATCTTGCGGCCCGACAGCGCCAGCCCCTCGGGCGCGCCCTCGAGGCTCTGGCCAATCGCCTTGAACACCTGGTCTGCCCGGATGCGGAAGGTCTCGTCGGTCATCTCCAGCCCTACCCCGGTCTCGCGGGTCTCGCGGGTATAGGCGAATTCCACCGCCTCGACCGCGCCCTCACCCAGGATGCGCAGGGGCGCGGCCCCGGTGACGATGCGCACGCCCTTGGAGGCGGCCAGGTTCTGTTCCTCGGCCGAGGCGCTCATCGCGTCGCGGCCACGGCGGTAGACGATGGTCACCGTCTCCGCGCCCAGCAGTTTCGAACGGACCGCGGCATCGACCGCCGTCATGCCGCCCCCGATCACCGATCACCACCACGTTGCGGCCCACGGCGATGGTCGACAGATCGTCGGCCAGCCGCAGATCCGCGATGAAGTCGACGGCGTCGCGAACATGGAATTTCTCCTCGTCCTCGGCGCGGAGCGCGTTGACGCTGCCCAACCCGATCGCCAGGAACACCGCGTCATACTCCCCCCGCAGCCCGTCGAGCGAGAGGTCGCGCCCCAGCGCCCTGCCGGTGTGGACCGTGATGCCGCCGATCCCCAGCAGCCAGTCCACCTCGGCCTGGGCGAAGCCGTCCACCGTCTTGCAGGCGGCGATGCCGTATCCGTTCAGCCCGCCTGCCTTGGGTTTCGCGTCGAACAGGTCGACCGCGTGCCCCTTCATCGCCAGACGATGGGCGCAGGCCAGCCCCGCGGGCCCCGCCCCCACCACGGCGATGCGCCGGCCAGTCGGTTCGGCGCGTGTGAAGGGGTGTGCGCCCTCCGCCATGAGAATATCCGTGGCAAAACGTTGCAGCCGGCCGATCTCGACCGGCTTGCCCTCGGCCGCCTCGCGCATGCAGGCCTCTTCGCACAGCTGCTCGGTCGGGCAGACGCGAGCGCACATGCCGCCCAGAATGTTCTGCTCGAAGATCGTCCGCGCCGCCCCCCGGGCCGCCCCGGCCTGGATCTCGCGGATGAACAGCGGGATGTCGATGGCGGTGGGACAGGCTGTCACACAGGGCGCGTCATGGCAGAAATAGAATAGCACCGCTCCGCCGCGACTGCGGCCTCGTGCGCGGTGAAGGGCGGCGCCTTGTCGGCGAAATTGTCGCGACAGGCCGCGGGCGCGAGGCGCCCCGCAACGACCCCCGGGGTAAGTGGCGTATTGGCCATTCCGGCTCTCCCTGCTACCTTCCCTTTTCGGCGCAGCCTGCCACAGCAACGGATTTTATCAAACGGTAAATTCCGAGGACGTGGCGGAGACGGCCGGTTTGCTGGAGCGGCCGAAGCTGCTGCCCAAGGAATGAGCAGAGACAGCGGCAGGCCCCCATCGCAAAAACCGCCGCACCCGCTTTCCATGGGGGTGCCCCTCGCGTATAAGCGGCCCAATTCACGAAGCGGGCGGCCCGGCGACGGGCCGGATCGCGACCGATCGAGGACAGGCATGACCAAGACTTCCCACGAGGCGGACGTCGCCTTCATCCAGGCGCTGGCGGAACTGCTGCGCGAACACGACCTGACCGAGCTTCAGGTGAAGCGCGAATATGGCGAGGACGACTCGCTGGACGTGCGGGTGTCGCGGTCCTTGCCCGCGCCGATGGCCGCCCCCGTGATGCACGCGCCCGCGCCCCTTGCCATGCCCGCCACGCAGGCCAGCGC
>NZ_DSDD01000387.1:0-4601 GCF_011048875.1 Rhodovulum sp. | reverse complement strand
TTGACCTTGGCCTTGGTGATCTTCTTCTCGATCTTCTTCTTCGACTTGGCCATCGCCGTCCCCCTGCTGCGTGCCGGATCAGTTGTCCAGAAGTTCGCGGTTCTTCAGCACCGCGGGGTCGATTTCGATCTCGGCGCGGGTGATCTCGGCCTCGGCGGCATAGCGTTCCAGCGCCGCCTCTATCGCATCGCGCTGGATCTGCTGGACGATGCTTTCGCGCACCTCGTCCAGTGCCGGGGCATCCTTCAGCCGGCTTTCATGCAGCTTGACCAGATGCCAGCCGAATTGCGTCTCGAACGGACCGGCGACCGTGCCGGGTTCCATCGCGACCACCACATCCTCGAAGGATTGCACCATCATGCCCTTGGTGAACCAGCCCAGTTCGCCGCCCATCTGCCCCGAACTGTCGATCGAGGTCTCCTTGGCCAGCTCGGCGAAATCGGCGCCGTCCTGCACCCGGGCCATGGCCGCCTGCGCCTCTTCCTCGGTCTCGACCAGGATATGCGCGGCGCGGTATTCCGGCGTGGGCTCGGCGCCCGCAAAGGCGGCCTCATAGGCGTCCTGAATCGCCTCCTCGGTCGCCGCTTCCTCGGCTGCGCGGCCCAGCGCCTCGTCCGCAAGGAAGGACCGCCGCTCGTTCTCCAGCGCCAGCCGTGCGCCCAGCGACAGCTCGCCGCCGGTCTGCTCGGCGACCGCGGTTTGCCGGATCAACTGGTCGAGGATCGCCTGATACAGCGTGTCGTCGGGCAGCGCCTGGTATTCCGGCGGAAGCTGCGCGCGCATGACGATCATGTGCCCAAGCGTGATCTCGGTCGCGCCCACGCGGGCCACGACGGTTCCGGGGCCGATCTCCTCGGCCGCCGCAGGAAGGGCCAGCCCGGCAACGAAGGCAAGCGCAAGCAGCGGTTTCGCAGGTCTGGACATGGGCAACTCCTTTCGTGCCGCGCGCTTGGCGACGTTGACTCCAATCTGGCGGCCCCTTACATCGCTGGTGGTCTTTGGGGCCGCTCCTCAGTCTGAAGCCACTTCTATTGCCGCATCGACAGGCGGGCAAGGCGTCCGTCGAACAACATCCCTTGAGACAGCCGCCGCGGAGAGCACATGCTGGGCATCGGAACACTCACCCGTAAGGTCTTTGGCACCAGGAATGACCGGATGGTCAAGAAGGTGCGCCCGCTGGTGACCCGCATCAACGAGCTGGAGCCCGAGTTCCAGGCGCTGACCGACGACGGGATCAAGGACAAGACCCGCGAGCTCATGCGCCGCTGCGCCGAGGGCGAGGAACTCGACGACCTGCTGCCCGAAGCCTTCGCCAATTGCCGCGAGGCCGCGCGCCGCGCGCTGGGCCTGCGCGCCTTCGATGTGCAGCTGGTGGGCGGCATCTTCCTGCACCGCGGCAACATCGCCGAGATGAAGACCGGCGAGGGCAAGACGCTGGTCGCGACCTTCCCGGCCTATCTGAACGCGCTGACCGGCAAGGGCGTGCATATCGTCACCGTCAACGACTACCTCGCCAAGCGCGACGCCGAATGGATGAGCAAGGTCTACGCCCATCTCGGCATGATGACCGGCGTGGTCTATCCCTGGCAGCCCGATGACGAGAAGCGCGCCGCCTACCGCGCCGACATCACCTACGCCACCAACAACGAGCTTGGCTTCGACTACCTGCGCGACAACATGAAGGCCGAGCTCAAAGACATGTCCCAGCGCGGGCATCATTTCGCGATCGTGGATGAGGTCGACTCGATCCTGATCGACGAGGCGCGCACGCCGCTCATCATCTCGGGGCCCAGCCAGGACCGCTCGGAACTTTACGTCGCGATGGACAAGGTCGTGCCCGACCTGACCGAAGAGCATTACAAGATCGACGAGAAGACCCGGATCGTCACCTTCACCGAAGAGGGCAACGATTTCATGGAGGAGCGCCTGCACCAGGTCGGCCTCCTGCCCGAGGGCCAGTCGCTCTACGATCCCGAAAGCACGACCATCGTCCACCACGCGACCCAGGCGCTCAAGGCGCACAAGCTGTTCCTCAAGGACAAGGATTACATCGTCCGCGACGGCGAGGTGATGCTGATCGACGAGTTCACCGGCCGCATGATGCGCGGCCGCCGCCTGTCCGAGGGGCTGCACCAGGCCATCGAGGCCAAGGAAGGCGCCAGGATCCAGCCCGAGAACGTGACGCTGGCCTCTGTCACCTTCCAGAACTATTTCCGCCTCTATGACAAGCTGGCGGGCATGACCGGCACCGCGGCCACCGAGGCCGAGGAGTTCATGCAGATCTACGGCCTTGGCGTGGTCGAGATCCCGACCAACCGCCCCATCGCCCGCCAGGACGAACATGACGCCGTCTACCGCACCGCCCGCGAGAAGTTCGAGGCCATCGTCGCCTCGATCAAGGAGGCGCATGAGCGGGGCCAGCCGGTTCTGGTCGGCACCACCTCGATCGAGAAATCAGAGAAACTGTCGGAGCTCCTGAAGAAGGAAAAGGTCCCCCACAACGTCCTGAACGCCCGCCACCACGAACAGGAGGCCCAGATCGTCGCCGATGCGGGCCGCTTCGGCGCGGTGACCATCGCCACCAACATGGCCGGGCGCGGCACCGACATCCAGCTTGGCGGCAATGTCGAGATGAAGGTGATGGAGGCGCTGGCCGCCGACCCCGAGGCGCATCCCGACGAGATCCGCGCCCGGATCGAGGCCGAACATGCCGACGAGAAGAAGAAGGTGCTCGACGCCGGCGGGCTGTTCGTCCTCGGCACCGAACGCCACGAATCGCGCCGCATCGACAACCAGTTACGCGGCCGGTCGGGCCGTCAGGGCGATCCGGGGCGGTCGGCCTTCTTCCTCTCGCTCGAAGACGACCTGATGCGCATCTTCGGCTCGGACCGTCTGGACAAGGTGCTGTCCACGCTGGGCATGAAGGAAGGCGAGGCCATCGTTCACCCCTGGGTGAACAAGTCCCTGGAAAGGGCCCAGGCCAAGGTCGAGGGCCGCAACTTCGACATCCGCAAGCAATTGCTCAAGTTCGACGACGTGATGAACGAGCAGCGCAAGGTCATCTTCGGCCAGCGGCTGGAAATCATGGAGGCCGCCGACCTGTCCGAGATCGTGCAGGACATGCGCCACCAAGTGATCGACGATCTGGTGGAAACCTACATGCCGCCGAAATCCTATGCCGATCAGTGGGATATCGAAGGTCTGAACGAGGCGCTGGCCGAGCAGTTGAGCCTTGACGCGCCGGTCGCCGCCTGGGCCGACGAAGAGGGCGTGGACGATGCCGAGATTCGCGAACGGCTGTGCGACGCCGCGGACGAGGCGATGGCGGTCAAGGCCGCGCAGTTCGGCCCCGAGGTCATGCGCAACATCGAAAAGCAGATCCTGCTCCAGACCATCGACACCAAATGGCGCGAACACCTCCTGACCTTGGAACATCTGCGCTCGGTCGTGGGCTTCCGCGGCTATGCCCAGCGCGATCCGCTGAACGAATACAAGACCGAGTCGTTTGCCCTGTTCGAGTCGATGCTGAACGCGCTGCGCGAGGATGTCAGCCGCAAGCTGGGCCAGATCCGGCCGCTGACCGAGGAAGAGCGCGGCGCGATGATGCGCCAGCTTGCCGAGCAGCAGCAGCAACTGGCCCAGGCCGCCGAGGGGGCAAGCGCCGAACATGCTGCCGCCCCCGGCGCGGCCCCGCCGCGCCCCGATGGCGCGGCCGAGGGCTTCGACGAGGCCCGGCCCGAAACCTGGGGCCGCCCGGGGCGCAACGACCCCTGCCCCTGTGGTTCGGGGCGCAAGTTCAAGCATTGCCATGGCCAGCTTGTCTGAACGGGTCCCGACAGGCGAGGATCCGGTGTTGAAAAATCGTCCTCCACACCGGAAACTCGCTGCCAACTGAGGCGGTCAGGGCCCTCTTGCCATGCGCTTGTTCCGATGCGCGGCGCTGGCCGCCGCGCTGTTCGCCCTTCTCGTCGTCCCCGCCCGGGCGCAGGACGTCACGCTCAGTTCGCGTGACGGATCGGTCGAGATCAGCGGCGCGCTGATCGGCTTCGACGGCGAATTCTACCGCGTCGACACGATCTATGGCCCGCTCACCCTCGACGGGCAGGGCGTCATCTGCACCGGCCCCGGCTGCCCCGGGATCGAGGCCCATGTCGCGCGCTTCCGCCTGTCCGGCACGCCCGTCCTGGGCGAGGTGCTGATGCCCGCCCTGATCGAGACCTATGCCGACCGGCGCGGCCTGTCCGTCACCCGCGACCGTGACGGGCCGCATATGCGTTTCGTTCTCAGCGACCGCGCCGCCGGTCATCCCGTGGCCGAGATCGACCTGACCCTTGTCAGCACCGAAGAGGGCTTCGCCGACCTGCTGGCAGAGACCGCCGATATCGTGATGGCCGACCGCGAACCGCGCCCCGAGGAAATCCGGCGTCTGCGTGAGGCGGGCTTCGGCGACCTTTCCGCTCCCGCCCGCCGCAGGGTCCTGGCGCTGGATGCCATCGTGCCGGTCGTCGCGCCCGGCCATCCGGTGCAGGAAATCGCCATCGACGCAATGATCGGCATCCTCACCGGCCAGATCACCGACTGGTCGGAACTCGGCGGCCCCG
>NZ_DSDD01000469.1:0-4612 GCF_011048875.1 Rhodovulum sp. | reverse complement strand
CCTGCGCATGGGGCGCGATTTCGACTGGCTGCCTGGCCGCGTCGCCGCCGAGCTGGGCCTTGGCGCGGCGGGCGCGGCCGAGGGCGGCGCCGAGGGCGTCCTGCAATCGGGGCTGAGCTGGGGCAACAGTTTCCAGACCGGGCTGGGCTGGGCCTGGGTCAATCTGGACGCGAAGGGCATCTTCCACCTTGCCGCCGCCTCCGAGACCGCGCCGCCCTCGGTCGCGGGCCTGCCCGTGACGCTGACCGGGGGCTACAAGCTGGACCTGACGCTGGGACTGAACCTGTCCGAGCGGATGCAGGTCAGCCTCGAGATGCGCTTCGAGGATCCGGCCGAGGGCGCGGACAGCCTGCGCCTTGTCCCCGCCATCGCCCGGCGCGTGGGCAGGCGCGGCTGGATCAGCCTGGGCGCCGTCGTCGGGCTGGACGGCACCAGCGCGTCGGGCCTGGTGCTGGGCAGCCGGGTCGAGTTCTGAGCGTTCCCCGATTCGAGCCCGCGCCCCGGTTTGCGCGGCACCGTTCCCCCGCGGCGAACAATCCCCGCCCTACCCCTCCGCATTGCCCGGATGCACCGGCACAATGAATCGCGAAACTTTGACAGGTCGGGCGGGATCGCGGCAGGTTCGTGCTGTCTTTCTGCATTCGGGTGGGGGCCCTTGCAGATATGACCGGACCGGAAGGACTGATCGCATGGGAACCCACGACCGCCTTATGCCCCCGGGAAAGTGGCAGATCCGTCCGTTGCATGCGGGGCCGGGCGACGAGCCCATGCCCAGGCGCCGCTACGAGGTGAGCGGGCTTTGCCCCGACGGCTACCCGCAGCACTTCGTCCGTGCCCTGCCCGCCGAGCCCCATATCGACGAGGCCTTCTGCGCCTTTGCCCATGGCACGCTGATCGCCACGCCCGGCGGGCCGGTCGCGGTCGAGGATCTGCATCCCGGCATGATGCTGAGCACGGCCGATGCCGGGGCGCGGCGGCTGATCTGGGTGGGGTCCACCGTGCTGATGCCGATGACGGATGCGCTGCGCCCGATGCCGCCGATGCTGACCCGGCTGACGGCGGACAGCCTGGGCCGGGGTCGGCCGATGCCCGACCTGATCCTGGGACCGCGCGCGCGGATGCTGTTCCGCCATCCCGGCTGCCACGACATCCTGGGCACCGGCGCGGCATTCGGGCCGGCCTCGGCCCTTGTCGATGGCATGGCGCTGATCGGGCTGCGGGTGACGCGCCCGACCCGGGTGTTCCACCTGGCGCTGGAGGCGCAGCATATCCTGCTGGCCAATGGCGTCGAGGTCGAGAGCTACCACCCCGGCGAGAATGCCGCCGACCTGATGGACCCGGCCGCGGGGCTGCGATTCCTGGCGCTGTTCCCGCATCTGTGCGGGTTCGAGGGGTTCGGGCCGATGTCCCTGCCCCGGTTGACCGCCTTCGAGATGGAGCGGATGCGCGCCGTCTGACCCGCCGTCTCAGGCCTGGCGGGCAAGGCGTTCCTCGAGCACCTCGAAGGGCACGCCGGGATCGTCCTTGGCACAGCGGATCACCAGCGAGGTCTTGACGCTCGCCACATTCTCGGCCGCGGTCAGTTGCTCGGTCAGGAAGTTCTGGAAGGTGGACAGATCCGGCGCCACGCATTTGAGGATGAAATCCACCTCGCCATTCAGCATGTGGCACTCGCGCACCAGCGGCCAGGCCCGGCAGCGGTTCTCGAATTTCGTCAGGTCCGCCTCGGCCTGGCTTTGCAGTCCGACCATGGCGAAGACCTGCACCTCGAAGCCCAGCGCCCGGCTGTCCACTTCGGCGTGATAGCCGCGGATGAAGCCCGCCTCTTCCAACGTGCGCACCCGGCGCAGGCAGGGCGGCGCCGAGATTCCGACGCGGCGGGCCAGTTCCACATTGGTCATGCGCCCATCGGCCTGCAACTCGGCCAGAATCATGCGGTCGATCGCGTCGAGCTTTGCGCCGGACATCCTGCTTCCCTCGAAATTTTTGCGGATCATAGGTTCGGGGCGCGTCCTGCGCAATATTGTTTCACGCTTGCGCAAGATTTTAACGGTCCTGCCCCCCGACGCAACGCTGCGACGGATCGGCACGGCGGGGCTTCCATGGGGCGGGCGCGGTGACTATATCGGCCCGGGACGGAAAACCGCAGGACAGGAGATCGGCAGATGGGCGAGACGCGGCACAGCAAGGTTCTGATCATCGGCTCGGGTCCGGCGGGCTACACCGCCGCCGTCTATGCCAGCCGCGCCACGCTGAAGCCCCTGCTGATCCAGGGCATCCAGCCCGGCGGCCAGCTGACCATCACCACCGAGGTCGAGAACTGGCCCGGCGAGGTCGAGATCCAGGGCCCCGAGCTGATGCAGAAGATGGAGGCCCATGCCAGGGCGATGGGCACCGAGATCGTGGCCGACATCATCACCGCGCTGGACCTGTCGAAACGCCCCTTCACCGCGCAGGGCGACAGCGGCATCACCTATACCTGCGACGCGCTGATCCTGGCCACGGGGGCGCAGGCGAAATGGCTGGGCCTGCCGTCGGAGGAGAAGTTCAAGGGCTTCGGCGTCTCGGCCTGCGCCACCTGCGACGGGTTCTTCTATCGCGGGCAGGACGTGGCGGTGATCGGCGGCGGCAACGCGGCCGTGGAAGAGGCGCTTTTCCTGACCAATTTCGCCTCGAAAGTCACGCTGGTCCACCGCCGTGACGAATTGCGCGCCGAAAAGGTGTTGCAGCACCGGCTGTTCAACAATCCCAAGGTGGAAATCCTGTGGAACCATTCGCTGGACGAGGTGGTGGGCACCGAAAACCCGCTGAGCGTCGAGGGCATAAGGGTGCACGATGTCCACACCGGCACCGTCACCGAGATCCCCTGCAAGGGCGTCTTCATCGCGATCGGCCATTCGCCGGCCTCCGAACTCGTCAGGGACCAGCTTGAAACCCACATGGGCGGCTATGTCGTGACCCAGCCCGACTCGACCGCAACCTCGATCCCCGGCGTCTTTGCCGCGGGCGACCTGACGGACCACAAGTATCGCCAGGCCGTCACCTCGGCGGGCATGGGCTGCATGGCCGCGCTGGAGGCCGAACGCTTCCTCGCCGAGCACGGGCTGGACGGCAGCGCCGAGGCGGAACCGGCGGCCGGGATGTCGCAGGCCGGCTGAACATGCCGCGCCCATGGGACCGGGCGCGTTTGACAGCCCCGGGCAGCCCCACCATACTGCCCGCGATTCGGGTTTCCGTTGTCTTGGGATGCGTGGCCGCATGACCGCTCCAGTTTCCGATGCGACCGCCGGGACGACCCACCTGAACGAACTGGACGGCTTTCGCGCCCTCAGCATCCTGGCCGTGATGGCCTGCCACATGCTGCCGCTCGGCCCCGAGCAATGGGAGCTGAACTCGACCTCGGGCTATATGGGGATGAGCGTCTTCTTCGCGCTCTCGGGCTTTCTCATCACCCGGTTCCTGTGGGAACGCCCCGACATCAAGGTCTTTGCGCTGCGCCGCCTGGCACGCATCGCACCGCTGGTCCTGCTGGTCTCGGTGGTCTACGGCCTGCTGGTCGAGCAGCGCCCCGACAGCTTTCTCGCCATCAACCTTTACGTCCTGAACTACTGGACCTCGGCGATCAACCCGTCGGTCAGCCCGCTGTGGTCGCTGGCGGTCGAGATGCATTTCTATATCGGCATCGCCCTGGCCGTGCTGGTCTTCGGGCGGCGCGGTTTCCTGCTGGTGCCGGTCGTGGCGGCGCTGGTGACCGGGATGCGGGTCGAGGGCGAGGTGTTCGGCGCGATCCAGACCCATCGGCGGGTCGACGAGATCCTTGCCGGTTCGATGCTGGCGCTGGTCTTCCTGAACCGTACGCAGCCGCTGGTTGCGCGCCTCTGGCATGCGCTGCCGGTGCTGTTCTGGCCGCTCTTCCTGCTGTGGTGCCTGTCCTGCTGGCCCCCGTCCGAAGCGCTGGGCTATCTCCGGCCCTACCTGACCGCAGGGATGATGGGCTCGGTCATCGCCATGACGGGCGGCTGGCAGTCGGCGCTGCTGGGCAACCGGGTGCTGCGCTACATCGCGCTGATCTCGTTCGCGCTATATGTCTGGCACTCGCCGTTCCGCCATTACTGGTTCGCCAGCGGCGACAAGTGGGAAATCTACCTGATCAGGCGCCCGCTGGGCATTCTCGCGACCTTCGTGCTGGCGCATCTGTCCACGTTCCATTTCGAGACGCCGATCACCCGCTGGGTCCGGGACAGGACACGGTTGCAGCGACCGGCGGTCAGCTAGGCACACCGGCCCAGCGACGGGCCGCGGCGGCGAATAATCGCCTTTCCGACGATGCAAACGGGCAAGCGTCCTCCCTTATTCGCCCGCCATGGGCGTCAGACGCTTGCGCTTTGCCGCAGTTGCACGATAAGGCGCCCCCAGCGACCGGGGCCGTCCCGGCCGATCCCAGCTTGCGCCCAAGACCCAAGGTTTTCCCATGTCCCTTTCCAATCTGACCCCGATCCCCGAACTCTACGTTTCGCCCGAAAGCGCGCAGAAGCTGAAGCTCGAGGCGGGCACGCTGCCCAGCTGGGATCTGACGCCGCGCCAGATCTGCGACCTGGAACTTCTGATGAAT
>NZ_DSDD01000109.1:0-4616 GCF_011048875.1 Rhodovulum sp. | reverse complement strand
GCCGGTGGCGAACAGCAGGCCCTGCCGGTTGCCCTGGTTCACCGTCACCTCAAGCTCTACCCGGTCCTGCGCGACGAAGGCGGCGTTGAACCCCGCCTTGAACGCATCGAGCGAGAGCGGCGCGGCGGGTTGACCCTGTGCGCCCGCCGCATCGGTGCGGGGCACCAGCGGGAAGCTGTGCCGATAGACCAGATCATCGCCATTCTGCGCAGCCTTGTCGGGGGCGAAGACCCTTGCCTCGCCATCGGGCAGGGGCGTGCCGCCGATGGCCGTGATCCGGCCCGCGCAGAGGTTGTAAAGCTGGTCGAGGGCTGCGCCCAGATCGGCGGCGCCGGGCTCGGCGGGCCTGTTGCGCGTAAGCTGGATGGCCAGTTGGCCGGGCAGGGTCAGCGGATGCGCATCGCTCAGGCTGTCGGACGCGACGAAAGGGGCCTCGCCGAGCGTCAGGCCGCTGCCCAGCACCGCGTTGACATAGGGGGCCAGCGGCGCGGGCCCCGTGCCCGGATGCGCCAGCCCGATCACCAGCGTCAGCGTGGCCCGCCCGCCGGATCCGAACACCGCCGCGGGCAGGCCGCTTCCGTCGCCCGCATGGCAGAGGAAATAGCCGCCCGAATTGGTCACGCCCCCGCTCCAGAGCTTGCCGAGAAAGCCCAGGGCCTGTTTCGGATCGGGGGGCGCGGCGCCGGCGCTTTCCAGCGCCATGACGACCTGCAGCGGGCGCGTTTCGGTCGAGAAATTGCTTTGCACGAGGAAGGTATCGGTGAAGTCGATATCCCCAGCGTCAGGCTTGCCGCCTGCCCCGCCGGGCCGGTGCGATAGCCCAGCCGCAGCGCCGAGACGCGGGCCGTGGGCGTCGGGGCCGACAGATCGACGATCAGCCGTTGCAACAGGGCCAACCCCTTCTGGTTCACGCTGGCCAGCGCATGGGTGTTGCCAAGGTATTCGGGCGATTTCGGGTCGGCCGCGCCGGGCAGCGGGATCCGCGCGACATCGAAATCGAGGGCGAGCGCCCGGTCGAAATCGGCGGCGGGAACCGGGCTGCCCGCGGCCTCGGGGGCGCCATCGGGCAGCGTGAACAGCCCGAAGGGCGCGGTGGGGGCGCGCGAGAGCAGGTCGGTCAGTGTGGGCGGCAGACGGCAGACGGCTTCGCCACCGGTCGCGGCGATCCCGGCGGGCAGGGCAAAGCGCAGCGGCCCGATGTCGAAGGCGGGCTGGAGCGTGAGCGCGGGTTTCGGGTCGGGCAGATCCGGCGCGGCGCGCAGCGCGGCGGGTGCCTTGACCAGCGGTTCGGCATCGGCGCTGGAAAAGGCGAGGCTCTCGCCGCCGCCCTCGATCCGGACATTCCACAGCGCCTGGTCGGCGGCGGGCAGGCCGACGCCGAGGACAAGCGTATCGGCCGCCATGTCGCCCGCGCCCAGAACCGCCTGCTGACCCGTCAGCGCGTAAAGCGGGTGTAGCGTGCCGTCCGCCGCGCGCGGGCGCGTGCCATGCAGCATGAAGCGCGAGGTCAGGCCCGAGATTCCGGCCAGGGCGGGGGACAGGCGGGACAGGATCGCGGCGATCTGCGGGGGCGGCCCGGCTTCGGGGAACAGCTCGGTCGCGTCATGGGCCTGTTGCAGCCCGGCGCGCAGCGCAAGCGTGATGTAGTCGGCCAACACCTCCTCGACCGGCACGGCGGGCGGGGTGACCGGAAGCGGCGCGGCCAGCAGCGCGGCGATGTCGGTGCGGGTGAGGGTGGTCTTGTCCACCACCGACTGGTCGGCCGCGGCACCGCCCGCCTGCGCCTGCCCCGAGGCCGCGAACAGGCCCCAGCGCATGAGCCCGGTCAGGAAGGCGGCGTAGGAGCCGTCGCCCGCATCGGCGGTTCCGGGCGCGGGCGCAGGGTTCGACAGGGCAAGCTGGGCGACCTGGATCCAGCGATCCGTGGCGTGGGCGGTGCAGGTATAGTCCAGCCCCGCGCTGAGGGCCGGAAGGACATATACGGTCAGCGGCACCGGCCCGCCGGTCGGCGCGACGGGCTGCCAGACGGGGGGCGGGGCGGTGCCGGGCAGGGCGAACATTTCCAGCGTCGCCGCATCGTCCCAGAGGGCACGGGTGTCCTGTCGGAATGTCGCCGAGCCGTGAACCACCATGCTGAACGACAGGTGGATCGAGATCCTGAACAGGAACAGGTTGATGACCACCGTCACCCGGACATCGACGCCCGCGGCAAAGGCAACCTCGGTCGCGCGATGCGCGATGATGCGCATGTCGGCGCGCACGAAGACCCGGACTTCGAGCGTGGCCTTGATAATGGCGAAGTCGATCGACCCGACAAGCTGGCCGAACACCGCGACCGTCGCGCGGACATCGTGGAATTCATCGGTCCGACCGCTGGCGAAGTCGTGATAGGTGGCGAAGGTGCCCTGGAACAGGCCCTGCACCATCACCGCGAAGCGCGCGGTGAGCGGCCCGCTTTCAAGCCCCTTCTGGATGCCGACCTGAAGCCCGATGCCGATCTCGGTCACGGGGCTGAAGATGCCCTTGTCCTGTGACACCTGCGGCAGGCCCTTGGGGTCGGGCCCGTCGAGTTTCGCGTAGCAGAACCCCGCCGCGCCCGAATAGATCTCGACCGTCAGCGACAGCTGATTTCGAGCCATCAAGGTCATGGGGAAAGCCCATGTCGATCTTGAAATCGCCATTGGTGTAGATCGCGAGGTAGAAGGAGGGCAGCGTCATCTCGAACGCGCCGAAATTGATGCTCTGGATGCTTTTCGGATGGGTCAGCGTGCCCTCGTGGACGCCGACCGCACCGGTGACCTTGCGATAGAGCACCTCGGCATAAAGCCCGTCGAGGACGTTCGGCTTGTCGTTCTTGCCCTTGGTGACGGTGATGAGGACGCCATGGATGTCGGGGTCGTTGAACACGAATTCGAGGTCGGCCTGCCCGAGGATCCGGGCATGCGCCGCGAACAGCCAGCCTGCGTTCGGGTCGAAATGTATCAGCGCGACCGGGCCGGTCCAGGACGAGGCGGCCAGCGACTTGCCGACCGTCCCGACGGCATCGGCGACACCGCTGGGCACGGTGTCGAAGGCGAAATGCCGGCCCGCGGCGGCGGTGCGGATCTCGACGAGCGCGCCGCCCTTGCCGGGGATCTCGGGCGGGGTTTCGGTCGCGGGATCCCAGGCAAGCGCGCTGCCGCCGGGCAGTCGGCCGGTCAGTTCGATGGTGATCCCGCTCTTGCCGCCCGTGGCCGCCGCGCGGGTATAGACCCGCGAGATGCCGTCGATCCTGAAGACGAGAAAATCGAGGCCGATCTGGCCCAGCATCAGCTTGACCGCGCCGGTTTTCGTATCCATCGCAAGCGCGAGGTCGCTGGGCAGCCTGATCTGTTTGACGATATCGTCCCAGGGTTCGGGCACGACGTAGTAGCGTTGTCCGGTGGCGGACCCGACGAACCAGGCGTCATCACCGCAAGGTTCACCTCTGCCTCCAGCGTAAGCGCCAGCTTGCCGGTGCTGTCATAGCTGCCGGCGATCTTCAGCGGTTGGCGGTCGATGATCGCGTCGATGGTGGCGCGGATGGTATAGGCCTGTTACGCGTCCTTGCCCTCGGTCAGGTCGAGCGAGAGGTCGAAATGGCACCCGTCCATGTCGAACGTGGCGGTGAAGAGCTTTGCCTTGTCGGTCAACTCGATCGACAGCGTCGCGTGGAGTCCGCCCGCCAGTTGCCATGTCCCGTCGAACGCTCCCTAGATCCGGTAGGCCGTGGCGCCCTGACCGTCGCGGGTGTAGCGGGCAGAAAGCTCGGCAACCGACAGATGGCCGATCCCGGTGGGCAGGCGGGCGGCGCTGCCGGGCACGAACAGCTCGGCCAGATCGGCGATCCCGATCAGCGGCAGGGGCGGCGGTTTCTGGCCGGGATACAGGCGTTTCCATGTGTCGGCCACGTTGATCGCACCGGCCAAGACCTAGGTGCTGCCCGGGCGCGCGGTCTTGCCCTTTTGTGTCTGCCGGTCGTCCTAGTAGCTGGCGGCGATGTCGAAGCTCAGCGCCTCCACCACCAGGAACCGGCCCTTGATCGCGACATCGGTCCGGGTCACGGAACAGGCGCAGTCAAGGCTGGCATCGGCGGGGGACAACAGCATCTTGGACCCGTCGCCCTGCACCAGCACCAGCGCCGCGCCGGTCCGGGTGACAAGCTTGGCCTTGATCGAGCCCGATTTCGACGGCACCGCGACCACGAAATCCAGATCCTTCAGCGTGAGGCCGTTCAGGAAATCCTGCGCGTGCTGCCCGAAACCCGTCAGGAAATCGGCCAGCACCAGCGTCCTGCCCGCGGGCTGGGCAATCTCGATCCGGCCGTCGGGATAGCTGCCGGTCACATCAAGGGCCAGTTTCGCGATATCGACCGCGCCCGCCGAGCTTGCGATCAGGCTGCGGTCGGGACCGGACGGCTTGTCGAGGCCCACATTCAGCCCGGTGATCCCGACCGCGAAGCTTTCGGTCCCGATCCGGGCGATGGTCCAGTTCAGGCCATCGAAGGCCGTGCCGGACTTCGCCCCGAAGCCAAGCGCGCAGGTCACCGCGCCGATGGTCCTCGTCCTGGTCAACCGCGTGACCGTAACCGTTTCTAG
>NZ_DSDD01000259.1:0-4625 GCF_011048875.1 Rhodovulum sp. | reverse complement strand
TCTACCCTCGAGGCCCTGATCGACGAGACCGTGCCCGCCAGCATCCGCCAGGCCGAGCCGCTGGACTTCGGCAAGCCGAAATCCGAACGCGAGATGCTGTGGTTCATGCGCCAGATCGCCAAGAAGAACCGTCCCTTCACCACGCTGATCGGACAGGGCTATTACGGCACGGTCACGCCGCCCGCGATCCAGCGCAACATTCTGGAAAACCCCGCGTGGTACACCGCCTACACGCCCTACCAGCCCGAGATCAGCCAGGGCCGGCTCGAGGCGCTGCTGAACTACCAGACGATGGTTTCGGACCTGACGGGGCTGGAAATCGCCAATGCCTCGCTGCTGGACGAGGCGACGGCCTGCGCGGAAGCCATGACCATGGCGCAGCGCGTGGCGACGTCGAAGGCCGGCGCGATCTTCGTCGATCACCACTGCCACCCGCAGAACATCGCGGTGATCCGCACCCGCGCCGAACCGCTGGGGATCGAGGTGATCGTGGGCGATCCCTTTGCCGATCTCGACCCGGCCCGGGTCTTTGCGGGCATCTTCCAGTATCCCGGCACCTACGGGCATCTGCACGACTTCACCGGCCCCATCGCGGCCCTGCATGACGCGGGCGCGCTGGGCATCGTGGTGGCCGACCCGATGGCGCTGGTGATCCTCAAGGAGCCGGGCGCGATGGGGGCCGATATCGCCGTCGGCTCGACCCAGCGCTTCGGCGTGCCGATGGGGTTCGGCGGCCCGTATGCCGCCTATATGGCCTGTCGCGATGCCTACAAGCGGGCGATGCCGGGCCGGATCGTCGGCGTCTCGGTCGATGCTCACGGGCGCAAGGCCTATCGGCTGGCCCTTCAGACCCGCGAACAGCATATCCGCCGCGAAAAGGCCACCTCGAATGTCTGCACCGCGCAGGCGCTGCTGGCGGTGATCGCGGGGTTCTACGCGGTGTTCCATGGGCCGAAGGGACTGCGAGCCATCGCCCAGCGCATTCACCGCAAGGCGGTGCGCACCGCGCGGGGCCTGGAAGAGGCGGGGTTCAAGGTGGAACCCGCGGACTTCTTCGACACCTTCACGGTCGAGGTCGGCCCGATGCAGGGCGTGATCCTCAAGGCCGCGCAGGCCGAGCGGATCAACCTGCGCAAGGTGGGCGAGACCAAGCTGGGAATTTCGCTGGACGAGACCACCCGCCCCGCCAGCATCGAGGCGCTGTGGCGCGCCTTCGGCATCACCCGCAAGGACGAGGGCGGCGACGGGCAATACCGCTTTCCCGACGCGATGCTGCGCACATCCGACTACCTGACCCACCCGGTCTTCCAGATGAACCGGGCCGAGACGGAAATGATGCGCTACATGCGCAGGCTCGCCGACCGCGACCTGGCGCTGGACCGGGCGATGATCCCGCTCGGGTCCTGCACGATGAAGCTGAACGCCGCGGTCGAGATGATGCCGATCACCTGGCCGGAATTCGCCAACATCCACCCGCTGGCCCCCGCCGAACAGGTGAAGGGCTATGCCGAGATGCTGGCCGATCTGGCCGAGAAGCTGTGCCTCATCACCGGCTATGACGCGATGTCGATGCAGCCCAATTCCGGCGCGCAGGGCGAATATGCGGGGCTGCTGACGATTGCCGCCTATCACCGGGCGAACGGGCAGGGGCACCGCAACGTGTGTCTCATCCCGACCTCGGCGCATGGCACCAACCCCGCCTCGGCCCACATGGCGGGAATGAAGGTGGTGGCGGTCAAGGCGACCGGGACCGGCGATATCGACCTTGCCGATTTCCGCGCCAAGGCCGAGGCCGCGGGCGACAACCTGGCCGCCTGCATGATCACCTATCCCTCGACCCATGGCGTCTTCGAGGAAACCGTGCGCGAGGTCTGCGAGATCACCCACCGCTTCGGCGGGCAGGTCTACCTGGACGGGGCGAACCTGAACGCGCTGGTGGGGCTGGTCAAACCCGGCGAGATCGGGGCGGATGTCAGCCACCTGAACCTGCACAAGACCTTCTGCATCCCCCATGGTGGCGGCGGCCCCGGCATGGGTCCGATCGGGGTCAAGGCGCATCTCGCCCCCCACCTGCCGGGCGACCCGATGACGGGCGGGCAGGGGGCGGTGTCGGGCGCGATACACGGCTCGGCCTCGATCCTGCCGATCAGCTATGCCTATATCCTGCTGATGGGCGGCGCGGGGCTGACCCAAGCCACCAAACTCGCGATCCTGAACGCCAACTACATCGCCAAGCGGCTGGAGGGCGCCTATGACGTGCTCTTCAAGGGGCGGAACGGCCGGGTCGCGCATGAATGCATCATCGACACCCGCCCCTTTGCCGAGAGTGCGGGCGTCACGGTGGACGACATCGCCAAGCGGCTGGTCGATTGTGGCTTTCACGCGCCGACGATGAGCTGGCCGGTCGCGGGCACGCTGATGATCGAGCCCACCGAGAGCGAGACCAAGGCCGAGCTTGACCGCTTCATCACCGCGATGCTGGCGATCCGCGAGGAGATCCGCGCGATCGAGGAGGGCCGCGCCGACCGCGAGAACAACCCGCTGAAGCGCGCCCCCCACACGGTCGAGGATCTGGTGAACGACTGGGACCGGCCCTATACCCGCGAACAGGCCTGTTTCCCGCCTGGCGCCTTCCGGGTCGACAAGTACTGGCCGCCGGTCAACCGGGTGGACAATGTCTATGGCGACCGCCACCTCGTCTGCACCTGCCCGCCGGTTGAGGATCTGGCCGAAGCCGCGGAATAGTCCACGCGGATGGCGGGGCCGCCCGGATGTCCTGTTGGCCCAACCGGACATCCGGGCGCCTTGCCCTTCTCGCTCGGGGGCTTGGCCCGGCGCCGCCGCTCCGCTGCGGTGCCGATCCCGCTGATCGGCCAGCGCCTTCAGCCCGGCCTTGTCATCGTCAAGCACAAGTGCGCGTTCGGCATGGGCCAGCGCGCGCGCCGTCATCCGCTCGGCGGCATGGGCAAGCCCCGCGTCCCCGCCCGTGCGCAGCGTGTTCAGCGCCTTGACCAGACGCCGCATCACCTCGACCATGCCTGCCCCGTCGCGCGCGATGGTGTCGAAGGCATCCCCCACCAGGTCGTCGGCGTTGACCGTCGGGGCGAAAAGATTGGGATAGCGCACTTCGTCGTTGACCGGATCACATTCAGCAAGCAGCCGTTCCAGCCGGGCGATCACGTCGATCGCAGTCCCGGAATCGTTCAGGCCGGGCGACAGCGCGCGCGAGGCGATCTCGGACAGCACCACCAGCGCAAAGCGCGCATCCTGGTCAAAGCTGCGGACAGCGTCGATTTCGAAGGCGGGCTGGAACGCCGCCGGCGGCGCGCTTCCGGCGGGGTGCAGCCAGGCCAGCGGGGCGCCCGCGACAAGAAACTCGCCCGGCGTGGCGGCAAGGTAGAGCTCTGCTCCCGCCTCGGCGGCCCGCGCCGAGAGTCCCGCCATGTCGACGAATTGCACATGGCCGCCCCGCGGGGCCAGGATCGGCTCGGCACCCGCGGGGATCGATGCGGCGTCGGGCAGAGGGCGCGCCCCGAGGCTGGGCGCCGCGCGGTGCTTTCGCAGCGTTGCACGGGCGCGGGTTTCGACCTGGGCGATGGTCTCGTCCATGCTGCCCAGCCGCGACAGGTGATCGATCCATCGCAGGATCGCCAGAACCACAAGCGCCACCACCAGCACCGTGAACAGGAAGACGACGACCGGGGCGGAACCGGCGTGGAACCCCGCCCGGAACAGGATGATCGAGACCAGCGCAAAGACGAAGGCGCCGAGGAAGGTCGCCAGCACCGTCTGCGTCGTGGTGTCCTCAAGCAGCAGGCGGTGCGAGCGCGGTGTGACCTGGCTCGACGCCGCGTGATGGGCCGAGACCATCACCGACAGCGAGAAGGTGGTGACCGCCAGCATCGACGAGGCCAGCGCGTTCAGGATCGGCATCACCGCATCCTCGCCGATCCGGGCGGTCAGCGCGGCGGGCATGATCGGGTCCAGCACCGTCGCGGTCAGCGCGGCCAGGATGCCAAGAAGCGCGATCAGCGCCACCCGGACCCACAGCTTGCGGGACAGCCGGATCAGGTGCCAGAGCCGTTTCGACAGCATCGGAAGTTCCTCGCGACCTCGGACCCCGAGCCTGGCATCTGGGGCGCGCCGGTCCAGCCGTGCGTCTCAGGACCGGCGCGCGGGGTGCAGGTCGGCCTCGGAGAACGCGACGCCGCGCGCGGCCAGCCACGCGGCGAAATGCCGGGTCTTGGCTTCGAGCGAGCAGGTCCCGGTCAGGCAGAACGGATCGGCCGCATAGGCCTCGCGCAGCGCCATCTGCCGCGCCGGATCAAGCGTCGCCCAGGGGGTCAGGTCCTGCGTTTTCGGATCCTCTGTCATGCCCGTTCCGCCTTTTGATGCATCCGCAGTAGAAGTCTGCTCTTGATGCCGGAGGGATTCAAGGTAAAATATTCACAAACAAGAATGTTTTTGGAGGGCGGTTCATGGGCACCGGGCTGAAACTGACTTGTACCGATTGCGGCAGCGTGAACCGCGTGCCGTCCGACAAGCTGGGGGCGGGGCCGAAATGCGGCACCTGCGGGGCGCGGCTGGTGCCCGGCAAGCCGGTCGAGATCGACTTTCGCACGCTT
>NZ_DSDD01000143.1:0-4625 GCF_011048875.1 Rhodovulum sp. | reverse complement strand
GTGGGTCTGCGCCATCTGGCAGGCCCGCCAGCGGCGTTCGCCCGCCACGATCTCGAATCGCCCCTCGGTCCGCTTGCTGGGGCGGACGATAAGGGGCTGGATCACCCCCTTCTCGCGAATCGAAGCGGCGAGCTCCTGCAGCGCCTCGTCCGAGAATTGCCGCCGCGGCTGATCGGGATTCGGTTCCAGCAGGTCGAGCGTCACGATCTGGTCGGGCTTGCCGCGCGGCGCCTCGCCCTGCTCCGGAACGGGGTCGATCTGCACATCCGCCATCAGCGCCGACAGACCCCGGCCGAGGCCCCGCTTGCCCTTGTTCTTCAGAGTCATGGGCAATCTCCCAACATCATGCGGTTATCGCTGGTTTAAACCCCAATATCTCGCGTGCCAAGGCCCGGTAAGCCTGCGCGCCCTTGGACATGGGATCGTAGCTCAACACCGGCATCGAAAAAGACGGCGCCTCACTCACCCGCACGTTCCGCGGAATCACGGTTTGGAACACCAGATCCCCCAGATAGGCCCGCGCGTCATTCTCGACCTGCTGGGACAGGTTGTTGCGGCGGTCGGTCATTGTCATCACGACCCCCTCGATTCGCAGTGAGGGATTCGCGGTCTGGCGCAGCTCGCGAATCGTCAGCATGAGTTGCGACAGCCCCTCGAGCGCGAAGAACTCGCTTTGCAGCGGCACCAGAACCGAATGCGCGGCAACCATCGCGTTCACCGTAAGCAGGTTCAGCGAAGGCGGGCAGTCGATCAGCACGAAATCCAGCCCATAGGCGTCGATCGCGGGCTGGCGCAACGCGTCATGCAGCAGGAAACTGCGCTTTTCATTCGCGACCATCTCGATATCGGCCGAGCTGAGATCGGTGGTTCCGGGCGCGATCAACAGGCCGTCGATCTCGGTCTTCACCACGATCTGATCCAGCGGCGCCTCTTCCAGCAGCAGGTCATAGGTGGTGCGCGCGCGCTGTCCGGCCTCGATCCCCAGCCCGGTCGAGGCATTGCCCTGCGGGTCGATATCGACGATCAGCGCCCTGCAGCCCTCTTCGACCAGCGCGGCGGCCAGGTTGATCGCGGTCGTGGTCTTGCCGACGCCGCCCTTCTGGTTGGCCACGGCAATGATCTTCGGGCCGTTGGGACGCGTCGGATCAGACACGGGCGATGCCTCCGATTTTCAGGATGACGGCCTGGGGGTCGGTCGTGCTGGGGATCTTCTGAACGTCGAACCGCCAGGATGCAAGCGCCTCGTCCAGCTCTTCGTCATGGCGCGCGCCTTTGGGAAAAAGCGCGATCCCGCCTTGCGCCAGATGCCGGTCGGCAAAGTCCAGAAGCTGGCTCAGCGGCGCCAGGGCGCGTGCCGAGACCACGTCCGCCTGACGCGATGGCACGGTCTCGATCCGGCTTGCGAAAACGGTCACATTATCAAGGCCAAGCTCCTGCGCCGCCGTCCGCAGAAACACGGCCTTGCGCTGATCGCTTTCGATCAGGTCGACGGCCAGATCAGGCGCGCCTTCGGCGGCCAGGATCGCGATGACCAGGCCGGGAAAGCCGCCGCCGCTGCCCAGGTCGGTCCAGCGTCGCGCGCCATTCGGCAAATGGCTGAAAAGCTGCGCGGAATCACCGATATGGCGGCTTTCCAGGACGTCGAGCGTCGCGCGCGAAACCAGGTTGATCGCCGGGTTCCACTTCCGCAGCAGAGCAGCAAGGCGGTCAAGCCGGTCCGATGTTTCACGTGAAACATCGGAAATCCCCCCGGGCGACGCCATCATGCCGAGCGCCGCTCGATCTGCCGCAACCGGGCAAGGATCAGCGTCAGAGCGGCCGGTGTCATCCCCTCGAGTCGCGCCGCCTGCGCAAGGGTTTCAGGTCGAGCCGCCATCAACTTGCCCTTCAACTCGTTCGACAACCCGTCAATGCGGTCAAAAGGGAAATCATTCGGCAAGGCATGCGCCTCGTCGCGCCGCATCGCCTGCACGTCCTGTTCCTGACGGCGGATGTAATTCGCATAAAGCGCGTCCCGCTCCAACTGGGCCGCAACCTCTGCATCAATCGCGGCAAGGGATGGGTCCAGCGTCAGCAGATCTGCCAAGCGGACGTCAGGAAAGGCCAGCAGGTCAAAGCCGCTGCGCCGGTTCCCATCGGCATTCACCCTGATACCAGCCGCCGATATCTCGCGCGGCGTGAGCGACATGGCGTCCAATTGTCCCCGCGCCCGCGTCATCCGCTCCATCTTGTCAGCAAAGACCTGCGCGCGCTCTTCCCCGACGCACCCCAGTTCCAGGCCCAGCGGAGTCAGCCGCTGATCGGCATTGTCGGCGCGCAATGACAGCCGGAACTCGGCCCGAGAGGTGAACATCCGGTAGGGTTCGCTGACGCCGCGAGTCACGAGATCGTCGATCATCACGCCGATATAGCTGCTTGTGCGGGTGAATTGCGCCGGACCCTTGCCCCACACATGGCGCGCAGCATTCAGCCCCGCGACCAGCCCCTGCGCCGCGGCCTCTTCATAGCCCGTGGTGCCGTTGATCTGCCCGGCAAGATACAGCCCCGGCACGTCGCGCAATTCCAGCGTGCTGCGCAGCGCGCGGGGATCTACATAATCATACTCGATCGCGTAGCCGGGTTGCAGGATCACCGCGTTCTCAAGCCCGGCGATGGAGCGGACATAGGCCCGCTGCACCTCTTCGGGGAGCGAAGTCGAGATGCCGTTGGGATAGACGGTCGGATCGTCCAGCCCCTCGGGTTCGAGGAAGATCTGATGCGAGTCCTTGTCGGCGAACCGCACGATCTTGTCCTCGATCGAGGGGCAATAGCGCGGCCCGACCCCTTCAATATGCCCCCCATACATCGCCGAGCGCGACAGGTTCTGCCGGATGATCTCATGCGTTTGCGTATTGGTGTGGGTGATACTGCAGGAGACTTGCGGCAGGTGCAGCCCATTGGAAAGAAAGGAGAAAAGCACCGGCTCTTCGTCGCCGGGCTGACCCTCCAGACGATCCCAGTCGATCGTGCGGCCATCCAGGCGCGGCGGCGTGCCGGTCTTGAGCCGACCCAGCGGCAGGCCGAAGCTATCGATCCTTTCGGCCAATGGCACGGATGGACGATCGCCCATCCGACCGCCCGGAAACTGCCGGTCGCCGATATGGATAACTCCGCGCAGAAAGGTGCCTGTGGTCAGAACGACCGCGCCCGCGGCGATTTCGGCCCCATCCGCAAGGCGGATACCGACGATCCGCCCGGCGGTTTCGATCAGGTCCGCAACCTCCGCCTCGAGGATCGTCAGGTTCGGCACGGCGGACAGCGCGGCCTGAACGGCCTCGCGATAGGCTCGTCGGTCGGCCTGGGCGCGTGGCCCCTGCACAGCCGGCCCCTTACGGCGGTTCAACAGACGGAACTGGATGCCCGCACGATCCGCGGCCTGTCCCATGATTCCGTCCAGCGCGTCGATCTCGCGCACCAGATGGCCCTTGCCAAGCCCGCCGATGGCCGGATTGCAGGACATCACGCCAATCGCGTCGCGGCGCAGCGTGATCAGCGCGACCCGGACGCCAAGGCGTGCGGCGGCATGGGCGGCCTCGGCCCCGGCATGGCCGCCCCCCACGACAACGACATCGAAGTCGCGATGTTTTACGTGAAACACTCCTCACTTCCCCAGGCAGAACCGCGCAAAGATCTCGTCCAGCACCTGCTCCACATCGACACGGCCGACGAGGGAATCAAGCGCACGAATTGCACGGTGCAGATCCTCGGCGGCCAGTTCCGCCGCGTCCATCCCCAGCGATAGCTGATTCTGCGCCTCGGCAATAGATTCGCTTGCCCGAAGCATCGCCAGACGATGCCGCTCCCGCGTGGCGGTTTCGGCACGGGCCGCGCGGGTTTCGAGAAATGCGGTGATCCGCGCGACCAGATCGCCAACGCCCTGACCCGTCCTGCCGGACACCGCGAATTGCTCAGCCCCGATCAGATCCGCCTTGCCCCGCACAACGATATCTCCGGGCGCCGGTTCCAACCTTTCGATGCGCCCGGCCTCGTCCAGGAGGAAGACACGCAGATCGGCACTCCGCGCCCGCGCAATCGCACGCTCGATTCCGATCGTCTCGACCGCGTCGGCACTGTCGCGCAGCCCGGCCGTGTCGAGGATTGTCACGGGCAGGCCATTCAGATCCATCCGAACCTCGATCACATCCCGCGTGGTTCCCGCATGTTCCGACGTGATCGCCGCCTCGCGTCCAGCCAGATGGTTCAGAAGCGTCGATTTTCCGGCATTCGGCGGACCGACGATGGCGACCTCGAACCCCTCGCGGATGCGCTCGGCCGCTGCGACCCCGGCAATTTCAGTGTTCAGTGATCGGGCGACGCCTTGCAAGAGATCCGCCACTTCGGGCGTCACATCAACGGGCAGATCCTCGTCTGCAAAGTCGATCACCGCTTCGAGCAAGGCCGCGGCCCGGATCAATGCCGCCCGCCAACCTTCCGCTTTTTCACCCAGCGCCCCAGACAGAACGCGCAAGGCCTGCCGCCGCTGCGCCTCGGTCTCGGCCTCCAGCAGATCGCCCAACCCTTCGACCTGGGCTAGATCGAGCACGCCGTTCTCCAGCGCACGGCGGGTGAATTCGCCGGGCTCTGCC
>NZ_DSDD01000283.1:0-4654 GCF_011048875.1 Rhodovulum sp. | reverse complement strand
TGCCGTGACCGAGGACCTGATCCCGCCCATGGCCCGGCCGGGCGATGGCTACCGCGCGCATTGCACCGGGCTGACCCATGCGCCCGGCGGCTTCCCGACGCAGGTGCCCGAGGTCGCCAGCGCCGCCGTCACGCGGACCACCGACAAGCTGGCGCGGCACCGCGCGCGGATCGACAGCTGGCGGGTGCAGGACGCCGACGATGCCGATCTGCTGATCGTGGCCATCGGCATCTCCGCCCGCGCCGCGAGGCAGGCCGTGCGCGACCTGCGGGCCGAGGGGCTCAAGCCGGGGCTGTTCCGTCCCGTCACCCTCTGGCCCTTCCCCGAGGACGCCCTGCGCGAGACCGTCGCCCGGTCGGGGGCCCGCGCCGTTCTGGTGCCCGAGATGAACCAGGGCCAGCTGGTCCTCGAAGTCGAGCGCGTGCTGGCAGGCCGCGCCCCCGCCCTGCGGCTGAACCGGATCGACGGCCAACCCATCACCCCCGACGAGATCGCCGCAGCCGCGCGGGAGGCGCTGGCATGAAGGACACAGCCCACACCGCCGCCTTCGACGTGAACGACTGGATCCGGCAGGATCAGATGCCGCATTTCCTCTGCCCCGGCTGCGGGCACGGGATCGCGCTGCGCGCCCTTGCCTGGGCGCTGCACGAGCAGGGCATCGACAAGGACAGGCTGGCGGTTGTGTCGGGCATCGGCTGCTCGGGGCGGCTCTCGGCCCATATCGACGCGAACACCTTTCACACCACCCATGGCCGCCCGCTGACCTTTGCCACGGGGCTGAAACTTGCCCGCCCCGACCTGCATGTGGTCGTCATCACCGGCGACGGCGATTGCCTGGCGATTGGCGGCAACCACCTGATCCACGCGGCGCGGCGCAACCTGGATATCACCTGCCTGATGCTGAACAACGAGATCTACGGCATGACCGGCGGGCAGGTCTCGCCCACCACGGCCGAGGGCCGCTACACCTCGACCACGCCGATGGGCAATACCGAACCCACCTTCGATGCCTGCGCGCTGGCCGCCGCGGCAGGTGCGGGTTTCGTCGGGCGCGAGGTCACGATGCAGGTGCTGGCGCTGCGCGACCTGATCCGGCAAGCAGTTGCGCACCAGGGCTTTTCCTTTGTCGAGGTGCTGTCGGACTGCACCGAGATCTATGGCCGCAAGAACGATCTCGGCGCCTCGCCCGAGATGATGCTGGCCAAGAAGAGCGCGATGCGGCCCTTCGCCTATCGCAACACGGTCGATGTGCCGTTCCGCCCGAACCACCTGCGCACCGGGGTGATCGCGCGCGGCGAGCGGCCGGAATACGGCGCGGCCTACCGGGCGATGGCGGCCGGGCTTCGCGGCGAGGAGGGGGACGCGTGATGGCGAAGACGGAAATCCGCTTTTCCGGCAGCGGCGGCCAGGGGCTATTGCTGTCCGCGCGCATCCTTGCCGCGGCACAGGCCCGGCAGGGGCGGTTTGTGGCGCAGTCGAACGCCTATGAACCCGTCTCGCGCGGCGGTCTCAGCCGTTCCGATCTGGTCATCAGCGAAGGCGAGGCCGATTTCCCGCTGGCCCGCCGGCTCGACTACCTGCTGATCCTCGACGCGGCGGGGCTGGGCGTGTCCGATCACCTGCTTTCGCCCCGCTCGCTGGTGCTGGCCGATGCCGAACTGGTGCCCGATCCGCCCCGCGGCGATTTCGCCACGCGCGCCCTGCCCTTCGTCGAAACCGCGCGCAGCCTCGGCAATCCGCGGGTGACGAATATCGTGGCGCTGGGCACACTGTGCGCGCTGTCCGGTGTCTGCCCGCCCGAGATGCTGCTTGACCGCGTGCTGGCGATGACGCCCGCGAAATTCGACCGGCTGAACCGCGATGCCTTTGCCGCCGGTCTGGCCATGGCGGTGCCCGAGCCGGTCTGAACCGACCTTACCCGCAAGCGACCTCGGCACGCAGCGCCCCCACCGCACGCGCCAGCAACGCCACGTCGATCCCGAGCGCGGTGAAGGCCGTGCCCAGCGCCATGCAGCGCCGGGCGAACGCGGCATCCGTGCTCAGGATGCCCGAGGGCACCCCCACCGCCGCAAGCCGCGCGATCGCGCCCTCGATCGCGGCGGCCACCTCGGGATGGCCGGCCTGGCCCGGAAAGCCGAGGCTCGCGGCCAGATCGGCGGGCCCGATGAACACGCCGTCCACCCCCTCGACCGTCGCGATCTCCTCCGGCCTCTCAAGCCCGGCGCGGGTTTCGACCTGCACGATCAGGCACAGTTCCTGCTCGGCGCAGGCGATGCAATCGGGGATCAGCCCGAAGCGCCTGGCCCGGGTGATCCCCGCCACGCCACGCACGCCACGCGGCGGATAGCGCATCGCGCGCACCGCCTGTTCGGCCTCCTGCCGCGACTGGGCATAGGGCACCATCAGGCTTTGCGCGCCCTGGTCGAGATGGCGCTTGATCAGCACCCGGTCATTGATCGCAACCCGCACCACCGCCGAGGCCGCCGGATGGGCGGCAATGGCCTGAAGCGCGGGCAGCACGTCGCGCACCTCCATCGGCGCATGCTCGGTATCGACCAGAACCCAGTCAAAGCCGCAGCCCGCCAGCAATCCGGCGATCATCGGCTGGGGGATCGCGTTCCAGATGCCGATCTGCGGATGACCCGCCCGCAGCGCCGCCTTGAACCGGTTGGGGGATTGTCCATCGCGCGATCCTTTTTGCCTGCCGCCTTCCGCCTGCCGCCTGCCGCCTGCCGCCTGCCGCCTGCCGCGAACAGACCCCGTTCCACGGCCCCGGTCAAGCGCCCGATCGCGGCACGCGCCACAACGCCCGTCCGGCCCCGGCAGCAGGGCCCGGCCAGCCCCGCAAGCCATGTCGCACAACCGAACCCGTCCCGCCACGCGCGGCCGCGCACAGCCCAAGTCGGGGCGCGCACAGCCCGCCTGCCGTGCCCGTCAGAACAGGGTGATCCCCGGATCGCGCGTGGCCGCCGGGCGCGGCGGCAGCCGCTCCGGCGGGGCCTCGGTCGGTGGCAGCATCACCAGCCGCGCCGCACCGGTCGCGGGACGGAAATGCAGCCGTCTTGCCTGCCGGCCGCCCAGGCTTTCCGAAACCACCTCGAATCCCTCGCGCCGCATGTAGGAGCGGGCGAAGATCACGTTTTTCTCGCCGATATCGGTAAAGGACGAACTGACCCGCGCACCGCCGAACAGCTTGACCCTGATCTGGCCGCGCAGCGCCCCGGCCTTGAGCAACTCATTGATCAGCAGTTCCATCGCCATCGCGCCGTATTTCAGTTCGGTCTTGTTGGCCCCCTCGTCGCCCGGCAGCAGGAAGTGGTTCATCCCGCCGACCCGCGCGACGGGGTCGTAGATGCAGGCCGAGACGCACGAGCCCAGAACCGTGGACAGCACCGCATCGGCATCGCGCGACACGCGGTATTCGCCCTGGATCACGGGCAGGATCCGGTGGCTTGGCCAATCCGCCTGGCTCGGCCTCGGCATCGGGGAATGGATGCTCATGCCGCGCTCCTTCGCGCGCAGCTTTTCAGCAGCGCCTGGCCGATCCGGCCGATGGGCAATTGTTCGCACACCGCGCCCAGTTCATGGGCCACGCGCGGCATGCCATAGACCAGCGCGCTGGCCTGATCCTGGCCGATCGTATGCGCACCCGCGCGGCGCAGCGCCAGCATCCCCTCGGCCCCGTCCCGGCCCATCCCGGTCAGGATCGCCGCGCTGACCCGGGCGGCAACCGGCACCGCCGAGTGGAACAGCGCATCGACCGAGGGCCGGTGCCCCGAGACCGCCGGCCCCTCGCGCAGGCGGCAATACGACCCGTTTCCGCGCGCGATCTCCAGGTGATGGTCCTTGCCCGGCGCAAGCAGCACCGTGCCCGGGACCAGCGGCTGGCGGTCCTCGGCCTCGAGCACGCGGGCCGGGCTCGCCCGGTCCAGAAGCCTTGCAAGACCCGCGCTGAAGGTGCCGCTGGTATGCTGCACGACAAGCGTGGGCGGGCAATCGGCGGGAAAACCCGACAGCACCCGGATCAGCGCGTCGACCCCGCCGGTCGAGGCCCCGATCAGGATCAGCCGGCCGGACTGAAAGGCCATCCGTTCGGCCACGGGTTCGCGGGGGACGACGGCGGGCCGGTCCAGCAGCACCTCGAACAGGCATTGGCGCAATTCGTCCTGCGAGACACCCTGATGGGTGACCCGCAGCCCGTTGGTGCCCGCGCGCGCCGCCAGCCGCTCTGCACTGGCCGGCGTGTCCGCGACCAGGATCCAGCGGATGTTGAGGGCGCGGAACAGCGTCTGCATCACCTCGAATTCGGGCAGCCGGGCCAGGTTCTCGGCGACGAGCACGGCCTGGGGCGGTCGGCTTTCGGCGGCGTGATAGATCTCGCTCAGATCGGATGCACAGATGCCCAGCGAAACGCCGCGCATGGTGCCGACCGCGCTCGCGAGCCGGCGCCGCCCCTCCTCGTTTCCATCTGCAATCATCACCCGCATCGCGGTACTCTCTTCTTTCGGAATGGCCTGTTGCGATTGTTCGGTCAGAAGTCCTGCCAGGTGGTCAAGTCGTTTGCGGCGGCCTTTTTCCTGGGGGCGGGTTCGGCGGCCGGGGTGGCGGGCGCGGCCTTTCCCGCCGCTTGCCGGGCCGGGTCGACCAGGCGGAG
>NZ_DSDD01000239.1:0-4655 GCF_011048875.1 Rhodovulum sp. | reverse complement strand
CCTGGCTGAGCACCTGGCCCATCAGGATGCGTTCTTCCGCAGCCACGGGTTCGGCCCCCTCCGCGCGGCCTGGCTTGACCGCGCCGCGCGGCTGGGCCAGAGCATCACCGCGCGCACCAGCACTGAGGAGCTGACCGGGACCTTCGTCACGGTGGACGAGGACGGCCAGCTTGTCCTAGAGACGGCGGGCGGGCGGCGCACCATCGCCGCGGCCGACGTGTTCTTCTGAAGGGCTGCCCATGCTTCTGTGCATCGACTGCGGCAATACCAATACCGTCTTCTCGATCTGGGACGGCGAAAGATTTCTTTGCACGCTCCGGACCGCGACCGAGCATACGCGCACGGCGGACCAGTATTTCGTCTGGTTCTCGACGCTTCTGGAACACCACCGGATCGAGATGCGCATCACCGATGTCATCATCTCGTCCTCAGTGCCGCGCGTCGTGTTCAACCTGCGTGTCTTTGCCGACCGCTATTTCAACGCGCGCCCGCTGGTGGTGGGCAAGCCCGACTGCCTGCTGCCGCACGCGCCGCGCGTGGACCAGGGCACGAACGTCGGCCCCGACCGGCTGGTGAACGCCGCGGGGGCCTTCGACCGGCATGGCGGCGACCTGATCGTGGTCGATTTCGGCACCGCCACCACCTTTGACGTGGTGGCCCATGACGGGGCCTATATCGGCGGCGTGATCGCGCCCGGGGTGAACCTGTCGCTCGAGGCGCTGCACATGGCGGCCGCGGCGCTGCCGCATGTCGACGTGACGCGCCCGCAACAGGTGATCGGCACCAACACGGTGGCCTGCATGCAATCGGGCATCTTCTGGGGTTATGTCGGGCTGGTGCGCGAGATATGTATGCGGATTCGCGCCGAACACGAGGCGCCGATGCGCGTCGTCGGCACCGGCGGGCTTGCCCCGTTGTTCGCCCAGGGCGACGCGCTATTTGACACTGTCGAAGACGACCTGACCATGCACGGCCTGACCGTGATCCATGTCTATAACAAGAAAAACGGGGCAGAATGAGCAGCGAACGACTTATCTACCTTCCGCTCGGTGGTGCCGGCGAAATCGGGATGAACGCCTATGTCTACGGCTATGGTGCGCCGGGCGAGGAGCGGCTGATCCTCGTCGATATCGGCGTGACCTTCCCCAACATGGACAACTCGCCCGGGGTCGACCTGATCTATGCCGACATCGCCTGGCTCGAGGAACGCCGCGACCGGCTGGAGGCGATCTTCATCACCCATGCCCACGAGGATCACGTCGGCGCACTGGGCCTTGCATGGCCGCGCCTGCGCGCGCCGGTCTATGCACGCCCCTTCACCGCGCTGCATGCCGCGCGCAAGATGGAAGAGCGGGGACAGGACCCGGCCAAGGTCACCGTGGTCGAGCCCTGGCCGCATCGCATCGAGGCGGGGCCGTTCACCGTGTCCTTCCTGCCCGTGTCGCATTCGATCCCGGAAAGCTCGTCCATGGTCATCGACACGCCGGCTGGCCGCATCGTGCATACGGGCGATTTCAAGCTCGACCCGACCCCGCTGGTGGGCGAGCCTTTCGACCGCGCATTGTGGGAGGAGGTGGCGAAACCCGGCGTCAAGGTTCTGGCCTGCGATTCGACCAATGTCTTCTCGCCGCACCCGGGCCGGTCCGAGGCGACGCTGGGTCCCGCGATCCGGCAACTGGTGGAGCGCGCACCGCACATGGTCGTGGCCACCACCTTCGCGTCGAACATCGCCCGCGTTCGTACCCTGGCCGAGGCCGGGCGCGCGGCTGGCCGGTCGGTCTGCCTGATGGGCCGGGCAATGCGGCGGATGATCGAGGCGGGCGTCGAGTCGGGCCTGCTGACCGATTTCCCGCCGACCGTACCGCCCGAAATGGCCGCCGGTATCCCGCGCGAGAACCTGATGCTGATCGTCACCGGCAGCCAGGGCGAGCGGCGCGCAGCCTCTGCGCAATTGTCGCGCGGCAAGTATCTGGGACTGGAACTGAAGGAAGGCGATCTGTTCCTGTTCTCGTCCAAGACCATTCCCGGCAATGAACGCGACGTGCTGCGCATCATCAATTCCTTCTCCGAGACGGGGGTGGATGTGGTCGATGACGACGCAGATCTCTACCATGTGTCGGGCCATGCCAACCGTCCGGACCTGGCGCTGATCCACAAGCTTGTGGCGCCGCAGATGGTGGTGCCGCTGCATGGCGAGCACCGCCACCTGCGCGAGCATGTGAAGCTTGCCGCCGAGAACGGGCTGGCTGCCGCGCTGGCGCCGAACGGCACGCTTCTGGACCTGACCGGCGAAGTGCCGGTCGTGGCTGGCCATGTCGAGACGAGCCGCACCTATCTGGACGGCAAGGTGCAGATCGGAGCGATGGACGGGATCGTGCGCGATCGCATCCGGATGGCGCTGAACGGGCATGTCACGGTGACGCTGATCCTTGACGAGGACAACGCGCCGCTGGGCGAGCCCTGGGTGGAACTGTCGGGGCTGCCCGAGACCGTGCCCGGCGGCGCGCCGCTGTCCGAAGTTCTGGAACAGGCGCTGGAGCGTTTTCTGGACCGTGCCGACGACCGGCTCTTGACTGACGAGGATCTGCTGGAAAAGGACCTGCGGATCCTCGCACGACGCACCACCGAGAACGAGATCGGCAAGCGGCCCGAGGTGACAGTGGTGATAAGCCGCCTGTCCTGAAGCCGTCCGGACCGGCAAAATCGGGCAGGGGTGGTGAGCGAGCAGGACCATATACGGACGAATCTTGCGATCTGGGGCGTGGTCACCGGCAGCGCGGTGGCGCTTTTGGTGGCGTTTGGCCCGCATTGGGCAGTCCGGGCGGCATCCATCGCGGCCCTGGTGCTGTGGCTCTTCGCGATCCTGGGGCTCTCGGACGGGCCGAGCCGGGCATTTCTTGCCGGCACGCTGAGAAAGTCGAGCTACACCCAGATCTACACCGCGCTGACCCGGCGCAACGTGATGTGGCTCTGGCGCCGGCTCTGCGACGGGGCGCCGGCGACCGCGACGGCTGGCCCACACTCTTCCGCGCCGCGCTGACCTGGCGGCTTTACGCCACCGCGCTGCTGATCGCGGTGGCCTATTCGCTGCTGTTGCTGGTGGGCCAATGGATCGTGACCGGCGCCGAGGGGCGGGTCGGCAGTTTCGTGGTGCTGCCCGAGGCCGCGCTGTGGCCTGACCGGGCGGCCACGCTTGGCGTTTTCGGTATCCTGATTCCCGGCGTCGTTGCCCGAAAGCTGGCGGCAGCCAGTCGGCATCATGTTGTCCGACTGGCTGCTGATTCTCGCATTCGCATTCGCAGCCGCAACCGCGGCCGCATTCGCAGTCGCAGCCCCAACCGCACTCCCAGCCGCAGTCGCTTGGCTCGACATTCGCGCGATGGATCGAGAGCGCGCCTCAAAGCCCCGCGCTCGCGCTGGGCCTTGTCTGGGCGATCCCGCTGAGCCTTGTGGTGGCGGTGCTCTGGGGACTTTGGGCCTTCGGCGGCGGGTTCGTTCTCGCCTTCCTTGAGGGGTATTTCCGCGTGCTGCTGTGGATTGCCCATATCCCCATCGACGCGTTATGAGCGGCCTGCGCCGCGGATGGGCCGCAGGGTGGGCCGGAGCGGGGAAAAAGAAAAAGCGCGGTGGAAACCGCGCTTTTCCAGAAAATAGGCAGATGCGGTCCGGGCGTTCTTCTTAACGCTTGGAGAACTGGAAGCTGCGACGAGCCTTGCGCTTGCCGAACTTCTTGCGTTCCACCACGCGGCTGTCGCGGGTCAGGAAACCCGCAGCCTTGAGCGGCGCACGCAAGGACGGATCGTAAAGCTGAAGAGCCTTGGAGATCCCGTGCTTGACGGCACCAGCCTGACCCGACAGCCCGCCACCCTTGACGGTGGCCATCACGTCGAACTGGTCCGACACCCCGGCCACCTGAAAGGGCTGGCGCAGGATCATCTGCAGCACCGGACGGGCGAAATAGGCGCTCATGTCCTTGCCGTTCACCGACACCTTGCCGGAACCCGGGCGAATCCAGACGCGGGCGACCGCATCCTTGCGCTTGCCCGTGGCATAGGAGCGGCCCAGCTCGTCGCGGACCGGCGCGGCAGGTGCCTCGGCATCGGTCATCACGGCCGCGTCGCCCGAAACGGATTTCAACTGGTCGAGGGATTTGAGATCTTCGGCCATCACGCGCTCCGGGTGTTTTTCTTGTTCATGGACTTGACGTCCAGCGCTTCGGGGTTCTGCGCGACATGCGGATGCTCGGCCCCGGCATAGACGCGCAGGTTGGTCATCTGCTGGCGGGACAGTCGGTTGCCCGGCAGCATGCGCTTGACCGCGGCGATCACCACGCGTTCGGGATGGGCCCCTTCGAGGATCTGCGCCGCGGTGCGGTGCTTGATCCCGCCCGGATGGCCGGTGTGCCAGTAGTACTTCTTGTCGGCGCGCTTGTTGCCGGTCATCTGTACCTTGTCGGCATTGATGACGATCACATTGTCGCCCATGTCCATATGCGGCGTGAAGGTGGGCTTGTGCTTGCCGCGCAAGCGCATGGCGACGATCGAGGCGAGACGGCCGAGCACGACGCCCTCGGCGTCGATCACGATCCACTTCTTCTCGATCTCCGCCGGGGTAGCGGTGTAGGTCTTCATCTCTCTTGCCCTATCGCTGGGGGG
>NZ_DSDD01000037.1:0-4674 GCF_011048875.1 Rhodovulum sp. | reverse complement strand
GTCGGCGATCCGCTCGATCAGGCGGGATTTCTGCACCTGATAGGGGATCTCGGTCACGACGATCTGCCAGGTGCCGCGGCCCAGATCCTCGACCTGCCAATGCGCGCGCAGCCGGAACGACCCGCGCCCGGTCAGATAGGCCTGGGCGATGTTCTCCTTCGGCTCGACGATCACGCCGCCGGTGGGGAAATCGGGACCGGGGATGTAGGTCAGCAGCGTTTCGTCGCGGGCATCCGGCGTCTTGATCAGATGCAGGCAGGCGCCAACCAGTTCGTCGATATTGTGCGGCGGGATATTGGTGGCCATGCCGACCGCGATGCCCGACGATCCATTCGCCAGCAAATTCGGGAAGGCCGCGGGCAGGACCACGGGCTCTTCCAGAGTGCCGTCATAGTTGGGGCGGAAATCGACTGCGTTCTCGGCCAGCCCCTCCATCAACGCCTCGGCGGCGGCGGTCAGGCGGGCCTCGGTATAGCGGGCGGCGGCGGCGTTGTCGCCGTCGATATTCCCGAAATTCCCCTGCCCGTCCACCAGCGGATAGCGGACGTTGAACTCCTGCGCCAGGCGCACCATCGCGTCATAGATCGCGGCATCGCCATGGGGGTGATAGTTGCCCATCACATCGCCCGAAATCTTGGCTGACTTGCGGAAGCCCCCGGTCGCGCTGAGGCGCAATTCGCGCATCGCATAAAGGATCCGCCGATGCACCGGCTTCAGCCCGTCGCGGGCATCGGGCAGCGCCCGGTCCATGATGGTGGACAGCGCATAGGTCAGATACCGCTCGCCAATTGCGCGGCGCAGCGGCTCGGCCAAAGGCGGCACGTCCATCTTGGGGTCGTCGGTGGAATCCGTCATGGATGTTGTGTAAAGCGGCGCATGGGCGTGGTCCAGAGGCGAGTGGTTAACGCATGGCGCAGAGATCGGTCCTGATCACGGGATGCTCGTCGGGCATCGGGTATGACGCGGCCCACGCCCTGCACGCGCGCGGCTGGCGGGTCTTTGCCACCTGCCGGGCCGAAGCCGATTGCGACAGGCTGCGCGCCGAGGGGCTGGAAAGCTTCCGCCTCGATTATGCCGACGAGGCCAGCATCGCCGCCGCGGCGGACGAGGCGCTGGGGCGCACCGGCGGCACGCTTGACGCGCTGTTCAACAACGGCGCCTTCGCCTGTCCCGGCGCGGTCGAGGATCTGCCGCGCGGCGCGCTGCGCGAGATCTTCGAAGTCAACCTGTTCGGCGTGCATGACCTGACACGGCGGGTGATTCCCGCGATGCGGGCGCAAGGCCACGGGCGGATCGTCAACTGTTCCTCGGTGCTGGGCTTCGTGCCGATGAAATGGCGCGGCGCCTATGTGGCGACGAAATTCGCGCTGGAAGGGCTGACCGACACGCTGCGGCTGGAGATGCGGGATACGGGCGTCAAGGTGATCCTGATCGAGCCGGGGCCGATCGCGACGCGCATCCGCGCCAATTCCATCCCGCATTTCGAACGCTGGGTGGACTGGCAGGCCAGCGCGCGCGCCGAGCAGTACCGCACAACTCTGCTGAAGCGGCTCTACGAGAGACGTCCCCCCGACCGGTTCGAACTGCCGCCCGCAGCGGTCAGCGCCCGCCTGATCCACGCACTGGAACACCCCCGCCCCCGCGCGCGCTATTTCGTGACCACGCCGACCTGGATCATGGCCGCGCTGCGCCGGGCGTTGCCCACCGCGGCGCTGGACTGGATCGTGGCGAAAGGCTGACAGGGCGAGTTCGCTTTGCGGTCGGAACCCGCTATGTCGCGGGGGGCAAGAGACGGATGCGTGAAGAAGGGGCCGCGATGGTCGTTCTGAACAAGATCTATACCAAGAAGGGCGATGACGGGGAAACCGCGCTGGGCGATGGCAGCCGGGTGGCCAAGCACGGGATGCGGGTGACCGCCTATGGCACCGTGGACGAGGCCAACGCGACCGTCGGTCTGGCGCGGATGCGAGCGACAGGCGAGATGGATGCCCGCCTTGCCGCGATCCAGAACGATCTGTTCGATCTCGGCGCCGATCTCCGCCGGCCCGACCGGCACAAGGACGCCGAAGCCACGCATCCGCCGCTGCGCATGATCGAAAGCCGGGTGGCCCGGCTGGAAGCCGAGATTGACGCGATGAACGCCGACCTCGCACCGCTGCGCAGCTTCATCCTGCCCGGCGGGTCGGCGCTGTCTGCGCATCTGCACCTGTGCCGGACGGTGGTCCGCCGGGCCGAACGCGAGACGGTGGAACTGGCCACGATGGAATCGGTGAACCCGATGGCGGTGAAATATCTGAACCGACTGTCGGACGGGTTCTTCGTGGCCGCACGCGTGGCAAACGACAAGGGGAGCGCCGACGTTCTCTGGGTGCCGGGGGCCGACCGCTGAGCCCCGTGCAATATTCGAAAAGTCGGGGGGCGCAACGTCGAAACATCCTGTCGCGTCGATTTTGGTCTGTTGTCCCGGTTTCAGACTCGCTAACACGTCGTGAAACGATTGACCTGCCCCGGTTCCGGGGCCTGCGATAGCCAAGGAGACACACGCCGATGAAGGTACTCGTGCCTGTCAAGCGGGTGATCGACTACAACGTGAAGGTCCGTGTCAAGGCGGACGGCACGGGCGTCGATCTCGCCAACGTCAAGATGTCGATGAACCCCTTCGACGAAATCGCCGTCGAAGAGGCGATCCGGCTGAAGGAAAAGGGCCAGGCCGACGAGATCATTGCGGTCTCGATCGGCGTGAAGCAGGCGCAGGAAACGCTGCGCACCGCGCTGGCGATGGGCGCGGACCGCGCGATTCTGATCGTCGCCGCCGACGATATCCACCAGGACATCGAGCCGCTGGCCGTCGCGAAACTGCTCAAGGCCGTGATCGACGAGGAACAGCCGGGCCTCGTGCTGGCCGGCAAGCAGGCGATCGACAACGACATGAACGCCACCGGCCAGATGCTGGCCGCGCTCCTGGGCTGGGCCCAGGGCACCTTTGCCTCGAAGCTCGACATCGAGGGCGATCATGCCGTCGTCACCCGCGAGGTGGATGGCGGGCTTCAGACCATCAAGGTGAAGATGCCCGCCATCGTCACCGTCGACCTGCGCCTGAACGAGCCGCGCTATGCGAGCCTTCCCAACATCATGAAGGCCAAGAAGAAGCAGCTGGATGAGAAGACGCCCGCCGATTACGGCGTCGACATCACGCCGCGCCTGACCGTGGTCAAGACCGTCGAGCCGCGCGAGCGGCAGGCGGGCATCAAGGTGGGCTCGGTCGACGAGCTGATCGCGAAACTGAAAGACGAAGCGGGGGTGCTCTGACATGGCCGTTCTTCTTCTTGCCGAAGTGACCAATGGCGAGTTGCAGCGCGACGCGACCGCCAAGGCCGTGACCGCCGTCAAGGGCCTGGGCGAGGTGACCGCGCTTTGCGTCGGGGCCCACGCCAAGGCCGCCGCCGAGGCCGCGGCGACCATCGACGGCGTGGCCAAGGTGCTCTGCGCCGAGGATCCGCGCTACGGCCACCGGCTGGCGGAACCCACCGCGGCGCTGATCGTCTCGCTGGCGGATGGCTACGAGCATATCGCGGCGCCCGCGACGACCGATGCCAAGAACGTCATGCCGCGGGTCGCCGCGCTGCTGGACGCGATGGTGATCACCGATGTCGTGGGCGTGGTTGATGCCGCCACCTTCGAGCGGCCGATCTATGCGGGCAACGCGATCCAGACCGTGCAGACGACGGATGCCAGGAAGGTGATTACGATCCGCTCCTCGACCTTCGAGGCCGCAGCCGACGGCGCCGCCGCCCCGGTCGAGGCGGTGGCACCGGCGGACGATCCGGGCCTGTCGTCCTGGGTCGAGGACCACGCGGCGGGCAGCGACCGGCCGGAGCTGACCTCGGCCGGGGTGATCGTGTCGGGCGGGCGCGGCGTCGGCTCGGAAGAGAATTTCCGCATGATCGAAAGCCTCGCCGACAAGCTGGGCGCCGCGGTCGGCGCCTCGCGCGCGGCGGTCGATTCGGGCTATGCGCCGAACGACTGGCAGGTCGGCCAGACCGGCAAGGTCGTGGCGCCCGAGCTTTACATCGCGGTGGGCATCTCGGGCGCGATCCAGCACCTTGCGGGGATGAAGGACAGCAAGGTGATCGTGGCGATCAACAAGGACGAAGAGGCGCCGATCTTCCAGGTCGCCGATTACGGCCTTGTCGCCGATCTGTTCGACGCGGTGCCGGAACTGATCGAAAAGCTCTGATCCCGCCATCCCGGCAGCAAAGGCCCGCCCCAGGCGGGCCTTTTCGCTGTCCGGGGGTCAGTCGGCAAGCAGGTCGCGCAGCACCGGCTGCAGCGCCTCGGCAACTTCGCCATGCACGGCAGGACCGGGCAGCACGGCGGCGGCCGGGGCATCAAGCTCGCCGACCAACATGCCCGGCGCGCCGGAGACCCGCGCCTCGGCGCAATCCGTGACCTCGACCACCTGGTTCAAATAGGGGCGCACCGTGTCCGGCATGTGCCGGGTCACGAAAAGCGGATCGTCGCCCAGCCCGCAGACATGCTGCTCGCCCTCGAGCGGGCGGGTCGAGAGCCACAGCAGCACCTTGGCCCCGGGAAGCCGCGTCGCCAGCATCCGCATCCGCGCCTGCCAGGCCATCTGCAATTCGGCCACGACAATCTCGAAGGCGGTGGGAGATT
>NZ_DSDD01000240.1:0-4681 GCF_011048875.1 Rhodovulum sp. | reverse complement strand
GGGTCGCGACCGCAGGACGTCGTGGAAGATGGCGCAGGCAAGCACGACGAGAAGAACGCCGAGGACAAGCCGGAGCGCGACGAGGATATCGTGCTGCGGGAACTGGCCGTTCTGCCGGGGTCCAGCATCGTGGGACGATCGGCTACCGATCTTCGGCTGCGCACGCGGTTCGGGCTGAACCTGCTGGCGGTCTCGCGCGAGGGGCGGCCGCCGCCGACCCGGCTGCGGTCGCTGCGGATCCGCTCGGGCGATCTGCTGCTGATGCAGGGGCCGGCCGAGGTGATGGCCGATTTCGTCAACGATACCGGCTGCGTGCCCCTGCGCGAGCGGGAATTGCGCATCCCCGACAAGCGCATGGCGATCATCGCGGGCGCGATCATGCTGGGCGCCGTTGCCCTTGTCACGCTGGGTCTTCTGCCCGCGGCCCCGGCCTTTGCGCTGGGGGTCCTGGCCTCGATGCTGCTGCGCACGGTGCCGCCCCGGCAGGTCTATTCCGCGATCGACTGGCCGGTGATCGTGCTGCTGGGCGCGCTGATCCCGGTGGCGGGTGCGATGCAGGCAACGGGTGCGGCCGATCTGCTGGCGCGCGTGCTGGTCGAGACCATAGCGCAGGGCAATGCCGTCGCGGCGCTGGCGGTGGTGCTGGTGACGACGATGTTCCTGTCGGACGTGATGAACAACGCCGCCACCGCCGCCGTGCTGTGCCCGGTCGCGCTGGGCATCGCCGCGGCGCTCGGTGTCAATCCCGACAGCTTTCTGATGGCGGTGGCGATCGGGGCCTCCTGCGCGTTCCTGACCCCCATCGGGCATCAGAACAACACGCTGATCCTGGGCCCCGGCGGCTTTCGCTTTGGGGATTACTGGCGGCTTGGCCTGCCGCTGGAGATTCTGGTGGTCGTGGTCAGCCTGCCGCTTCTGCTGGTGGTCTGGCCGCTCTGACCCCTGTCCTTGCGCGGGATCATGGCGGGGCCGGTCCCTCCGCGCGAGGTTCGGGGCGACAGGGGCGGTGACGCTGGCTGTCCCCGGCAGGGAGTGCGCCATGACGCAGGTGGCCTGTGGGGTCTGGGACGGGGTTGTCCACGACCGGCAGGCAGGGCAAGCCACCGTTGAGCCCCGCAATTTCGACGAGTTCGACGAGGGCAACCCGATCCGCGCCTTTTTGGCGACCGGGGCTTCTTCGTGTTCGATGAAAGCGTCAGCCTTGTGGACGCACTTTACCACTACATGCGCAAGGCGGCCGAACAATCCTGCGGTGTCTGCACGCCCTGCCGGATGGGCTCGGTGCTGGTGCGCGACGCGCTGGACGCGATGCGGCGCGGGCTGGATGCACCGCTGGATCTGGATCAGATCGCGGTGCTGGGCGAGCAGATGCGCGAAACCTCGCTTTGCGGTCTGGGCCAGACCTGTGCGGTGGCGCTGCTGGATGCGCCGGGCCATTTCCGCGGCCGGATCGAGGAAGAACTGGCCCCGAAACGCCCGATCCGCGCGCAGCATGGCATGGCCTACATGACCGCCCCCTACATCGAGGCCTGCCCCTCCAAGGTGAACGTGCCGCGCTATATCGACTATATCCGCGACGGCAAGCCCGAGACCTCGCTGGGGGTTCTGTTGCAGAAATACCCGATGGCGGCGACCTGCGGGCGGGTCTGCGTGCGCTATTGCGAACAGGCCTGCCGGCGCAAGTTCGTGGACGAGGCGGTGGGCATCAAGACGCTGAAACGCTTTGTCGCCGACCCGCAATCGGGCCCGAACGCGCTGGAATTCACCCGCGACATGATCCGCAAGCCGCTGGATCCGGCCATGCGGGTGGCGGTGGTCGGTGCGGGTCCGGCGGGTATTTCCCGTGCCTATCATCTGCTGTTGCGCGGCTATCATGTCGATGTGTTCGACAAGGCAAGCCAGGCGGGCGGGATGGCGCAGATCGGCATTCCCGCCTACCGGCTGCCCAAGGACACGCTGGCGATGGAGACCGACATCATCGCCGATCCGGGCGGGCGGTTCCTGTTCGGCCAGCAGCTCGGCCGCGATTTCAGCATCAACGATCTGTTCGCGCGCGGCTACCGGGCGGTATTCTTGGGGCTTGGCTGCCAGGCGGGCTCGCGCTTGGGGGTTGCGGGCGAGGACGAGGCGCGCGCGGGCTATTTCAGCGGTATCGACTTCCTTCTGCGGGTTCACGATCATGTTGCGGGGGCTGCGCCGCTGTCCTTGTCGGGCGAGGTGCTGGTGGTGGGCGGGGGCAATGTCGCGATGGATTGCGTGCGCTCGGCGATCCGGCTGGGGGCGGGGCGCGTGCATCTCCTCTACCGTCGCACCTGCGAGGACATGCCCGCCGATCCCGGCGAGATCGCGGATGCCGAGGCCGAGGGTGTGACCTTTCAAACGCTTTGCAACCCGGTCCGCGTGCTGACCCAGGCGGGCCGCGTCACCGGCGTCGTGGTCGCGCAGATGGAACAGAGCGAGCCCGACGACAGCGGCCGGCGCAAGGTCCGCCCGATTCCGGGCAGCGAGGTGACATTGCCCTGCGACACGCTGATCGCGGCCATCGGCCAGCAGGTCGAGGATGGCAGCCGGATCGGGGCGGATGGCGTCGCGCTGGACCGCTGGCGCTGCGTGGCCGCGGATGATGCGCTCACCACCTCGCGGCCCGGTGTCTTTGCGGGCGGCGATTGCGTCACCGGCCCCTCGACGCTGATCTGGGCGATGGCCGATGGGCTGAAGGCCGCGCGCAATATCGACGACTGGACCCAGCGCGGCTCGGTCAGGTTCTACAAGCGCGCGGATGCGCAAGCTGCTTGCGGACAACGGTTTCCTTGCCAATGACGTGGTCGAGACGCCGGTGCGCAACGCCTATCGCGTGCACAATCCCGAACTCGACCCCGAATTGCGCAAGCGCATGTTCGAGGAGGTCGAGCAGACGATCAGCGCCAAGGCCGCCTATGCCGAGGCGCAGCGCTGCATGCGCTGCTATCGCGTCTACACGGTCCTTACCGGCCATCCCATCCCCGAAGGAGCGGTCTGAGCCATGTGCACCTCCGGCCCCGACACACCCGGCCCCGACGCGCCCGAGACCGTGGCGCTGATCCTCAACGGCACGCCCTGCACCAGCCGGGCGAACGAAATCATCCTGTCCTGCGTGCGGCGGCATGACATCTATATTCCGACGCTGTGCGAACCGGACGACATTGACCACACCCCCGGCACCTGCCGCGTCTGCTTGGTCGAGATCGTGCAGGCCGGCCATGACGCGCCGCAGATCGTGACCGCCTGCAACACGCCCATCCGCGACGCGATGGAGGTGCGGACCCGCAGCAAGCGCGCGCGCGACATGCAGCGCTTGCAGGTGGAATTGCTGATGGCAGACCATTTGCAGGATTGCGCGACCTGCATCCGGCATGGCGATTGCGAATTGCAGGATCTGGCGCAGTTCGTCGGGCTGACGGAAAACCGCTTCTTCGACCGTGCCCGGACCGAGGCGCGGCCTATCGACCTGACCTCGCCCGCGATGGTGCGCGACATGCGCCGCTGCGTGCGCTGCCAGCGCTGCGTCGCGATCTGCCGTCATCACCAGCAGGTCGATGCGCTGGCGATGGAGGGCACCGGGCTTGACCGTCTGGTGGCGCTGCGGGGCGCCGAGGACTACCTCTCGTCGGCCTGCGTGTCCGGCGGGCAATGCGTGCTGGTCTGCCCCACCGACGCCTTGGGCGAACGCGACCAGACCGACCGGGCCATCGACTGCATCTGCGACCCCGACCTTGTGACGGTGGTGCAATTCGCCCCCGCCGTGCGCGTCGCCTTTGGCGAGGAATTCGGCATGCCCCCCGGCACCAGTGTCGAGGGCCATATCGCCACCGCCTGGCGCAAGCTCGGCTTCGACGTGGTGCTGACCACCCGCGAATTCGCCCGCCTGTTGCGCCGCGAGGGGATCGACCTGAAGACGCTGGAATCCTCGGGCTTCGACAGCCCCTTTTTGCGCGAATATTCCGGCGCGGGTGCCGTCTTCGGCACCACCGGCGGTGTGATGGAGGCCGCGCTGTGCACCGTCTATGCCATCGTCAACGGACGCGAACTGAAGCAGATCGAACTGACCCAGCTGCGCGGCTTCGAGGGCATCCGCGAGGCCCGCGTCGATCTGGGCGGGCAGGTGGGCGAGGTCAGGGTGGCGATGGTCCACGGGCTTGGCGACACGCCTGCGCTGGTGGAGGCGGTGCTGGCAGGCAAGGCCGATTACGATTTCATCGAGGTCATGGCCTGCCCCGGCGGCTGCGTCGATGGGGGCGGGTCGCCGCGTTTGAAAAAGGCCTATCTGCCGCTGGCCCAGAAACGGCGCGAAACCATCTATGCGGTCGACCGGGCGGCCCGCGTGCGCCGGTCGCACAACAACCCGCAGGTGCAGGCGCTGTACCGCGATTTCCTGGGCGCGCCGAACTCGGAACTTGCGCAGCAATTGCTGCACACGAGCTACGAGGATCGCCGACGCGAGCTGAAGCATACCGTCAAGGAGATCTGGGACGACATCACCATGAGCACGATGGTCTATTGACCCGGAGGCCCTGTTTCGACCGCCGCGCGGTACTGGCCGGGCTGGCCGCGCTGGCCCTTGCGCCCCCGGCGCGAGGGGCGGAGCGGCTGACGCTCTGGGGTATTCCGGGCACGCCTTCGGCGGTCTTTGCCCGCGCGGTGG
>NZ_DSDD01000051.1:0-4696 GCF_011048875.1 Rhodovulum sp. | reverse complement strand
CTCCAATGGCTCACCCCCGACCGCCAAACCGCCGAAATCCACATCCGCGTCGCACTCATCAACCGCTTCAATGCTCTCGGCACCGCCGAGATCGTTCGCGTGGCCTGAACCTGAAGGGGAAAGGGGCCCTCACGTCGAAGGCCGCCTTTCTGCAACAATGCCGCGCCGAGCACACGTCCTTCTGGGGGACGAAGGCGGGGTGACCGTCGAAAGTGGCAGGTCCAAAAATCCTCGGGTGTCGTGCCGCGCTCAAGGTATCGAAGGCGACCACTTCGCATTCGTCAGCCGCGATCGACCTCTGCGTGCAGCGTGCTCGACGGCTCAAGCCGATTCGACAGTTTTCGCATTGGCGGACCAACGCAATTCCTGCTGGCGGAGCGAGCAACGTCTCACTGTCCCACTCGCACCTGGGCGACAGCCCCGATCATCGGTGCGGCGGCACAAGCACGGCGGTCAGTGGCTGGAGCAGGAAAGCCCCGGTCTGGGCGATGGTGCCACGCCCTTCGGTTCGCAGCCGGGGAAATACCGTTACAAGTTCGACGAACCGGCTGTGTCTTGTCGCGTCCGGCGCCGATACTTCCGAGATGTCGATGACCCGGATTCCGTTGACAGCCGCCAATGCCTGCACCTGCGCATCCCGGACGTCGCGGCTGCCGACCCTGCTGCGAGAACCTGCGAGCCGTGCCGAGACGCGCAGCGCGCGATCATCCGGTGCGACAAGTAATGTCATCGGCGGATCAAGCCTTCCGATGATCTCCATCTGAGCGCGGAACACGTCGATATCGATGTCGGGGGCTGCCAGCACAACGTCTTCCAGCCGCTCGATCGAGCGGTCCCGGCCCGTGAGCCGCAACTGTCGAAGCGCCTCGGCGAGGAGCATGGCCCCCATGGAGTGCCCGAAAAGGGTGATCCGTCCTACGTCAGGACTGTTCGTTACGATCGTCAGCAAACGAACCAGGTCGTCGCGCGAGTATGTGATCGCATCCCGGTCGGCGACGTAACCCGTCACCGACGCAGCAGAGGGCCAGGCGAAGAGGATTGGCGCTTCATCCAGACCTCCGTGGGTGGCGATCTGCGCAAGCCGGAAAAGCGACTCCTGGAAGGCGTAATTATAGCCGTGCACGAAGATGACGACGTCGCGTCTGCGCGATGGGTACACAGCATTGTCATCGGTGGCCGGCGCCCTGTCCAATTGGAACGTCGGTAGCACCCGCCGCTTCGTCACGGCGAAGCTCGTCGCCGGATCCGGCCTCTCCGATGGCCACTCGATTTGCGTGACCTGGTGATCCGGCGGGACCTATATCGTGAACCTCTCGAAGGTCAATTCGGAAGAGCGACGATCGGAATAGCCGCCAGTTGACGCGTCCGGTTCGCGGTTCGTGACGACCTCGACAGTCACAGTGGCCGCGGGCGAACCCTCGGCCCGGACGACGACAAGACCCTCCGGACCCGGCCGCTGCGCACACCCGCCCGTTCCGAGGAAGACCAGCAGCAACAGGGGCCTTGCCCAGCACAAGACCGCACGCAAGGTTGTCGCGGTGGCGACCCTTTGCATCGGGGATACGGCACATTTGCCGCGCGCAGTACGCATGCACTCACCCCGCCGTGCTCATGGAACGGCGGAACAGCATGAGGCTTGCCGCGAAGAACGCGATCCCGAGCCCCGCCATCAGCGCCAATTCCAACCAGACCGTGCCGAGCCCGGCGCCGCGGAACACGACGGCCTTGGCGAAAGCCAGAAAATGGCGCGAGGGCAGCGCCAGAGTGAGGCGCTGCACCGCATCGGGCTGGCTTTCGATCGCGCTCAAGCCGCCTGACAGCATGATGATCGGGATGATCACCATGATGACGAGGAGCGCAAACTGCGCCATGCTGCGCGCCATGGTGCCGAGGAACATCCCAATGGCCGCGGCGGCCACCAGATAGATCGCGGTGCCGGCCAGAAGCAGCCACAGCGATCCCGTCACCGGCACCTGCAAGAGGCCTTGCACCACGAAGAGAAGCGATAGCGTGAACGCCGCGAGCACCACGGAGACGTTCGCCAGCACCTTCGAGAGGGCCACCTCGAGCGGGGTGAGCGGCATCACCATGAGGTGCTCGATCGTGCCCTGTTCGCGCTCGCGCAGCATCGCCGCGCCGGTCAGCACGATGGTCAGGAGCGACAGCTGGTTCAGCAGCGAGGACACCGACTTGAACCAGACCGGATCGCCGTTCGGGTTGAACGCGCGGCGCAGTTCCAGCCGCAGGGCGGGGTCGGGCGCCTCGGGATTGCCGGTCAGGAAGGCTCGGGTCTCGGAGGCCAGGATGTTCGCGATATAGTCGGTGCCGAGCTGAGCCTGGCTGACGGCGGTGGCATCGACCTCGAGCTGCGCGGCAGGCGCAAGGCCCGCGATCACGTCGGCTTCAAAACCGGGGGGGAAGCCGAGGGCGAACATGATCCGGCCCGCATCCATCGCCGCAGCCGCCTCGGCGGCGCCCATCATCGTCGGCGGCTGGAACCAGGGCGGAACGAGCGCGTCGGCGATCTGCCGGGTAAGCATGGAGCGATCCTCGTCGACGATGGCGATGGCAGCATTCTGGACCGTGTCGCCGGCGCCGCTGGCCTCGAGGATCACCGCGACGATGAAGGACCACAGGATCAGTACGACCATCACCGGATCGCCGATGACGCTCTTCAGCTCTTTCCCGGCAAGCCAGAAGATGTTGACCAGGCTTCGCATCGTCAGCGCTCCTGCTTCTTGAGGAGCAGGACGGCGAGCGCGGTCAGCACCGGGCCGAAAACGGCGAGACGCAACAGGTGTCCCGAGAGTTCCGTCAGGCCCAGCCCCTTGGTGAAGGCTCCAACGCTCAGCCCCATGTACCAGGTCGTGGGCCAGAACGTGCCGAGGATCCGTGCCGGTCCTTCCAGGGACGAGACGGGAGTGATCATGCCCGAGAAATGCAACGTGGGCATCACCGACAGGATCGCGGCTGCGAAGACCGCCGTGACCTGCGTCCGGGCGATCGTTGACACCAGAAGGCCGTAACCGGTCGCCGCCACCGCGTAGAGGACCGCGCCCGCCACCAGCGCCGCCGGGCTGCCCTTGAGCGGCACGCCGAGGACCGTGACCACGAGCGCGGTGAGGATGGCGAAGTTCAGCAGCGTGATGCCGATATAGACGAGCTGCTTGCCGATCAGGAACTCGGCGCGCCTGGTCGGAGTGACGTAGAAATTGGTGATCGTGCCGATCTCCTTTTCCCGTGCCACGCTCACCGCCATCAGGATCGCCGGGAACAAGAGTAACAGGAGCGGCGGAATCGAGGGGCCGATCGCGGGCAGGCTGGCCATCGTCGGGTTGTACTGGAACCGCGGCTCCAGCTGCGCGGACGGGGTCTGTTCGGGGCCGCTCGCGGCGGCAAGGCCGCTTAGCGGCAGGGCCGACCGCGAGCTGACCGACAGAATATGCGCATGCGACCCTTCGACATAGCTTTCGATCGTGCCGGCGCGGCTGGTATCGGTGCCGTCGATCCGTGCGGCGATCTCCGGCGTTTCGCCGCGGCGAACGCTCCGCCCGAAGTGGGGCGGGATCTGGAGCGCCAGCGCAAGCTCGCCGCTGGCCATGCGGCGGTCAAGCTCCTCGACGCTGCTGATCGCGGGGCGCTGGAGGAACCAGTCCGAGTCCCCGTATCCGGACAGGTAGGCGCGGCTTTCCGGGCTTTGGTCCTGGTCGAGGGCGGCGAACGGGATCTCGCGCACCTGCTGCGAGATGCCGAACGACATGATCAGCAGCAGCACCGCGCTGCCGACGAACGAGAACACCAGCCGCACCGGGTCGCGACGGACCTGCATCGCCTCGCGCGTGGTGAAGGCGAGCAGCCGCGTCAGGCTGAACCGCGGCGCTGGCGTCGCTGCGGGCAGGGCCGCGTCGGTGGTCAGGGCGGTATCGCCTTCGGCCGGCTCGGGCGGCATGGCGTCGAGCATGTGGGCGATGAATGCGTCTTCGAGCGACTTCGCGCCGCGATCTTCGACGATCTTCTGCGGCGCGCCGGTGACCAGAACCTTGCCGGCATGCATCAGCGAGATCCGGTCGCAGCGCATCCCCTCGTCCATGAAATGCGTCGAGATGAAGATCGTCACCCCGTCTTCGCGCGCGAGATCGGTGAGCATTTCCCAGAACGCGTCGCGGGCCTGCGGATCGACACCAGAGGTCGGTTCGTCGAGGATCAGGATGTCGGGTGCGTGGATCACCGCCACGGCCAGCGACAGGCGCTGGCGGACGCCGAGCGGCAGGGCGGCTGCGGTCTGGTCCACATAGGCGTCGAGCCCGAAGCGCGGCACCAGATCGGCCATGCGCGCCGCCGTGACCGACGGACCGAGATGAAAGAGGCGGGCATGCAGCAGGAGGTTCTCGCGTACCGTCAGTTCGCCGTAGAGCGAGAAGGATTGCGACATGAACCCGACGCGCCGACGGGTATCGAGGTTCTGCGCGTCGACCGGCTGGCCGTGGATCCATGCCGCGCCCTCGGTGGCGGGCATGAGGCCGGTCAGCATCTTCATTGTCGTCGTCTTGCCGCAGCCGTTGGAGCCGAGAAAGCCGAAGATCTCGCCGCGCCCGATCTCGAAGCTGACAGCGTCGACAGCAGTGAAGCCGTCGAAGCGCCTGGTCAGACCGCGAGCCCTGATCGCGGGCGGCTCATCGGTGGGAATGATGGTGCG
>NZ_DSDD01000361.1:0-4723 GCF_011048875.1 Rhodovulum sp. | reverse complement strand
GTGGTGGAAACCCGCATCCCCGATTTCGACGCCTTCATCGCCGCGCTCGACGCCTCGACCGCCGAATTCGCCGTGGGCTGGGTCGATGCCACCGCCCGGCGCAAGCGGCTGGGCCGCGGCATCCTCGAAGAGGGCGAATTGCTCGACGGCAGCCGCCCCGGCCCCGTGCGCCGGGCGAAAGCCGTGCCGCTGGACGCGCCCGGCCTGCTGCTGTCCTGGCCCGTCATCCGGCTGTTCAACCGCTGGCGGCTGTCGCGCATCCCCGATTCGGGACGCAAGCGCATCCGTGCGCTGGACGAATTCTTCTTCCCGCTCGACGCCCTTGAGGACTGGAACCGGCTTTACGGCAAGCGCGGCTTTCACCAGTTCCAATGCGTCGTCCCGCAGGACGCCGCCCCCGCGCTGCGCGAGATCCTCGCGGCAATCGCGAAATCCGGCATCGCCTCGCCGCTGGCGGTGCTGAAACGGATGGGACCGGGCCGCGCGGGGCATCTGTCCTTCCCGATGGCGGGCTATACGCTGGCCGTCGACCTGCCCGCGCGCAAGACCCGCGCCGCCCCCCTTTACGCACGGCTCGAAGACATGGTGCAGGCCGCGGGCGGGCGGCTTTACCTGGCCAAGGACGCGCTGGCCCGGCCCGGCACGATCGCGGCGATGTATCCCGAACTTGACGACTGGCGGGCCGAAATCGCCCGCGCCGACCCCGAGGGGCATATGACGACCGACCTCATGCGCCGGTTGAAACTCAGGAGTGCGGCATGAGCGAGACCTGGCTGATCCTCGGCGCCTCCTCCGCGATGGCGCGCGCTTTCGCCCGCAAGCTGGCCGAACGCGGCGACGGGTTGATCCTTGCGGGCCGCGACACCGCCGATCTGGACCGCGACGCGGCCGATGCAAGCCTGCGCGGCGCGGCGCTGGCCGAAACGATCCGCGTCGACCTGCGCGACCCGGCCGGTTTCGACGCAATCCTTGCCCGCATGACCGAATGCGAGGGCCCGGTTTCGGTGGCCGTCTTCACCGGCTCGATGCCGCCGCAAGCCGAAATCGACGCCGACCCCGCGCTGATCGAGGGCGTGGTGATCGACAATTTCACCGGGCCCGCGCGGCTCTTGCTGATGCTCGCGCCGCTGATCGAGGCGCGCGGCGCGGGCACGATCGTCGGCGTCGGCTCGGTCGCGGGCGACCGGGGGCGGATCGGCAACTATGTCTACGGCGCGGCCAAGGCGGGCTTTGCCACCTGTCTTTCGGGGCTCCGCAACCGACTGACGCGGGCGGGCGGGCATGTGGTCACGGTCAAGCCCGGCTTCACCGATACCGCGATGACCTGGGGGATCGAGGGGATGTTCCTGGTCGCCCCCCCCGACAAGGTGGCCGCCGACATCCTGAAGGCGGTCGAGAGGAAGCGCAACGTGATCTACACGCCGGTCTTCTGGCTGGCGATCATGGGCGTGATCCGCGCGATCCCCGAGTCGATCTTCAAGAAGCTGTCGATCTGATGAACACCCCGCCCGCAGGCGCGGGCCGGGCGCGCCTCTGCCGCGACCTGCCATATCGAATTCCGATGAAAGTCCGATGGAATTCCGATTTCGGAAACGGCCCTCAGAACCCGAACCAGCGCTGCCACAGTCCGGCACCGTAGAACATGAAGGACAGCGCGAAGAAGATCAGCCCCAACCCCACCCGATCGCGCAGCGCGAACACGATCGGATCGTAATCCTGCTTGCCGCGATGGCCCAGAATGACCATTCGGATCAACCAGATGGCCAGCGGAACCAGCGCCAGCCACAGCAGCCAGCGCGTCGGATAAAGCGCACGCGCCTGCTCGGAGAAACTGTAGGCGAAGAACACCACCAGCGCCAGTTCCGTCATCCGCTTGACACAGCCCAGCGACAGGAAGACCGGGAAGACGAAGACCAGCATCAGGATCGAGGCCCCCATCCCCGTCGCCGCCGCCCCGGCCAGCACCCGGATCGTGTAAAGGGCTGCCAGCGTTGCAATATCCACCCAGCGCAACCGCTTGAGCCTCAGCGAATAGGCCAGCGACAGCCCCATGTAGAGCACCAGCACGCCAAGGAATGCCCAGCCCAGCGCGGCGCCGATACCCAGCGCCAGAAGCCCCAGAAGCAGGCTTGCCACCATGCCCACCCCGATCGGAACCGCCCCCGCCGCGAAGGGCCGGTTGCGCTTGGTCGGATGCAGCCGGTCGGCCTCGAGATCCAGCAGATCGTTGACGACATAGATGCAGGACGCCGCCGCCGAGAAGGCGACCATGCCCAGAAGCACCAGCAGCAGCGTGGGCAGCGTGAAATCATGCGCGGCCAGCACGGGCAGGAACAGCAGGACGTTCTTGACCCATTGATGCGGCCGCAATGCCTGCACCAGATCGCGCCAGCGCCAGCCGCCCGGCACCACCTCGACCCGGCGTCCGGCGGCCTGCAACTCGGCCAGCAGGCCCGGGCGCCCGCCCACCACCACCGCCCTGTCGGCCGCCAACCACGCCGCCCGGTCGCCCGCGCTGTCCCCGGCATAATCGTAGCCGCGCAACCCGAAGGCCGATTTCAGCACCGCCGCCCGCCCCTCGCCCGCCACGTCGCGTCGCCCGTCGGCGCCCAGCCCGGCGGTGAACCCGTAATACCCGGCCAGCCTGTCGATCAGCCCGTCATCAGCCCCCGAAACCAGCACCACCTCGCGCCCTGCCTCGCTTGCGGCCAGAGCCCGTTCGGCGATCTCGACCCGGATCGGCAGCAGATCGACCCGCGGCGGGACAAGGCGCGTGACCTCGCGTCGGAACGCGGCGGGACGGCCCAGCGTGGCCCGGACGGCGGCAAGGGTCTCCCGCGGTGCACGACCAAGCCCGGCCCAGAGCGATTCCAGCATCAGGTCGGTGCGCAGGAAGGTGCCATCGACATCCAGCACCAGCGGCTTCTCCGCGCCCATGCCTAGCTGGCCCCCCGCGCGCGGAAAACGCATCCATCGGTGACCAGTTCGGGCGGCGTCAGACACAGGCCCCGGGCGACCGACCAGGCGGCCAGAACGCGGGGCACATAATGCCGCGTCTCGGCATAGGGCGGCACGCCCGCATGGGTGCGAACCGTCCCTTCGCCGGCATTGTAAGCCGCCAGCACCAGCACCGGATCATTGCCGAATTCCCGCATCAGCCAATCGAGATAGGCCACCCCGCCGCGGATATTGGCCACCGGATCGAGGCTGTCGGACACGCCGAACCGCGCGGCGGTGGCGGGCATCAACTGCATCAGCCCGGTCGCGCCCTTGGGGCTGACCGCGGCCCGGCGCCCGCCGCTTTCCACGCCGATCACCGCCAGCGCCAGAGCGGGCGAGACCCGCGTGCCGACCGTCGCGCTCAGGATGTCCGTGCCGTAGGAGGCGGCGATGTCCTGAAGATGCTGCAACCGCGGCTCCGGAATCGCGGCGCCGTCCACCGGCGGGCTGGAGATCGCCGCCAGCGCCAGGCCAAGCCGTCCGGGCCCGCCATCGGCCAGCGCAGGCGAAACCCGCGCCCAGAACCAGTCCGGCCCGGGGCCCGGCTTGTGGCCGCGCTCCGGCGCCGCCTCGCGCATCGCGGGCGGTTTCGGGGGGGCGAGCCGCGGCTGGACAGGCGGCACCTGCACCGTGATCCGCTTGACCGCGCCCGGTTCGGGCGGCTTGACCCGCTTGAAGGTGAAGTCCGGCCATGGCGGCGGATCGGCCGCTGCCGGTGTCGCCACGGAGAGCGCTGCAATCGTCGCCACGATGTATCTCGTCGCCATGACCTTTTTCTGCCCTGCTCGATCAAAGGTCTTGCCGGAATCTTGCAGAATCCGTCGCCAAAAGCCACCACCTATGGCCGATCATCAATCGCCAGGATCAGAACCCGACACGTCAGGAGGGCGAGCCCGCGTCGGATACCTAAAAAATTTATGACTTTTCGTCCCTTTTTTCATGGAGTTGTAGGCAAATCCCGCAAACTTTGCCCTTTGGCGGAAAATGACAAGCCTCAGCCCAACTCCTGCCCGATTCGGATGGCCTTATCCGCCCATGCCGAGGTGGTTTCGGGCGAGGATGATGACAGACCCCGCGATCCCCGACATGGCAGGTGAAGTGACCGGATATCCTATTGGAGGGACCAAAAAATGAAACTTTTCGATCTGATCAAGCGCTTCCACAAGGACGAATCGGGCGCCGTGACCGTGGACTGGGTCGTGCTGACCGCCGCGATCGTGGGCCTGGGCATCGCCGTTCTCACCTCGGTGCGGACCGGCGTGAACCATGTGGCCGAGGAAATCGAAGGCGCCCTGACCTCGGCCGAGGTTAAGAAACTCAGCACGCTGAACTGATCTTCAGCTTACCGAACCGGATGCCTGGCAAGGCCGCATCCCCGGATGCGGCCTTGCCTATTTCGGCGGCCCCGGAACCGGACCAGGCATTGTTTCGCAATCTTTCGAAATCCGCTTCTCCGCCAAGCCGTGACCCAGATTTCGCCACACTTGCCGGTCAGTCTGCATACCGATCACAGGATTGGACATGCCCGGCTCCCGCAGCCGGGGCGTGAACACGGAAAGGACATGCCATGCGATTGATATTCGGACTGGTGCTCCTGGTGGGTTTTGGCCTCGCAGGCTTCGCCGTCTACATGGCACAGGGTTACATCCAGACCTACGAGCGCCAGCTTGCCGAAGAGCGCGCCGCGCGCGCCAGCCAGGTCGAACTGGTGCCCGTTGTCGTG
>NZ_DSDD01000159.1:0-4727 GCF_011048875.1 Rhodovulum sp. | reverse complement strand
GCCGGTCCCGATCACGCGGCGCCGCAACATCTCCGCCTCGACTACGCCAACCGGCACGGCCTGATCGCGGGCGCCACCGGCACGGGCAAGACCGTGACGCTCCAGATCCTCGCCGAAGGCTTCTCGGCGGCCGGCGTTCCGGTCTTCCTGTCGGACATCAAGGGCGATCTCGCCGGGCTTGCCGCGCCGGGCCGGCCCGAGTCCAGGCTGCGTGACGCCTTCCGCGCCCGCGCCGAAACCATCGGGCTTGCCGATTACGCCTATTCGGCCTTCCCGGTCACCTTCTGGGATCTCTTCGGCGCCCAGGGTCACCCGATCCGCACCACCATCGCCGAGATGGGGCCGCTGCTGCTGTCGCGCCTGCTCGATCTCAACGAGGTGCAGGAGGGCGTTCTGAACGTCGCCTTCCGCCTCGCCGATGACGAGGGCCTGCCGCTGCTCGACCTCGCCGACCTGCGCGCGATGCTGGCCTTTGTCGGCGAACGGTCCGGCGCGCTGTCGCTCAGCTACGGCACCGTCGCGCCCGCCTCGATCGGCGCGATCCAGCGTCGGCTGCTGGTGCTGGAAAACCAGGGCGGTGCGCGGCTCTTCGGCGAACCCGCGCTCGATCTCGCCGACCTGATGCGCGTCGATCCCGACGGCCGCGGCCGGATCAACATCCTCGCCGCCGACGCGCTGATGAGCGCGCCGCGGCTTTACGCGACCTTCCTGCTGTGGCTGCTGTCCGAGCTTTTCGAGGAATTGCCCGAGGTGGGCGACCAGGACAAGCCGCGCCTCGTGTTCTTCTTCGACGAGGCGCATCTGCTCTTCGACGACGCCCCCAGGGCGCTGGTGGACAAGGTCGAACAGGTCGCGCGCCTGATCCGGTCCAAGGGGGTGGGGGTCTATTTCGTCACCCAGAATCCCGACGACGTGTCGCAGGATGTCCTGGGCCAGCTCGGCAACCGGGTGCAGCACGCGCTGCGCGCCTTCACTGCGCGCGACCGCACCGCGCTGAAGCGTGCGGCCGAAACCTATCGCGACAATCCCGATTTCGATACGGCGCAGGCGATCCGCGAGGTCGGCGTCGGCGAGGCGGTGACCTCCCTGCTCGAGGACAAGGGCGTGCCCGGCATGGCCCAGCGCACCCTGATCCGCCCGCCCTCCTCGCAACTCGGCCCGATCGACCCCGCCTTGCGCGCTGCCCTGATCGCCGCCTCGCCCGTTGCGGGCAGGTATGACCAGCCGATCAACCGCGATTCCGCCCACGAGATGCTGGCCCGCCGCGCCGCCCAGGCCGCCCGCGACGCCGAAGAGGCCACCCGCCGCGACCAGGCGGCCGCTATGGCCGAACGCGAGTACCGCGCCGCGCGCCGCTACTCCGCGCCGTCCCGCAGCACGACCGCCGCGCGCCGCCGCCCGCCGCCCGACAGCCTGGGCGCCGCCCTGGGCGACGCGCTGATCAAGGAACTCTCGGGCACCACCGGCAAACGCCTCGTCCGTGGCATCCTCGGCGGCCTCTTCAAGGGCCGCTGATCGGCCCGCCCGCTGCTCCGGTCCTTCTTCTGGTCCCAAATATCCCCGCCGGAGGCACGCCCGGCCCGGCCGGGCGCCACGCCCAACCCCGGACAAGCGGGGCGCCTGCGCCCTGCGCCGGCCGGGGGCGGGAGCCGCCCCCGGGCTCCCTCACAACGGCCGGATCTTCAGCCGCGTGATCCGGTTGGCCTGGCGCTGCAACACCTCGAAACGGAAGCCGTGGAAGGAAAACACCTGCCCCTGGGTCGGGATCGACTGCGCCTCGTGGATCACCAGCCCGGCGATCGTGTTGGCCTCCTCGTCGGGCAGCGCCCAGTCCATCGCCCGGTTCAGGTCGCGGATCGTCATCGCCCCGTCGACCAGCACCGCGCCATCCTCGGTCTGGCGCAGCGGGTGCTCGGCATCCAGGTCGAACTCGTCGGTGATCTCGCCCACGATCTCCTCCAGGATGTCCTCCAGCGTGATCAGCCCCCGCAGCGCGCCATATTCGTCCACCACCAGCGCGAAATGGCTGTGGCGGCGCAGGAACTCGCGCATCTGGTCGTCCAGCGTCGTGGTCTCGGGCACGAAATAGGGCTTGCGCGCCACATCGAGCGCCCGGAATTCCTTCAGCTTCTCGGCGCTGGCATCGGGGCCGCGCACCAGCTTGTCCATCGCGCGCAACAGGTCCTTGGCATGGATCACGCCGACGATGTTCTCGGGATCGCCGCGGAACAGCGGCAGCCGCGTATGCGTGCTGTCCAGCGCGCGCGACAGGATCTCCTCGGGCGGCAGGTCGGCATCGATCATCTCGATCTGCGAACGGTGCAGCATGATCTCCTCGACCGTCCGCTCGCCCAGATCCAGTGCGCCCAGGATGCGATCGCGATCCTCCTTCTCGACCAGCCCCTCGGAATGACCCAGTTGCAGTGCCCCTGCGATCTCCTCGCGCACGGCCAGGATCCGGCTGTCGGGATCGGTGCGCACCCCGAAGGCCGCCAGCAGCAGCCGCACCAGCGCGCGCACCGCCACCACCACGGGCGAGAAGACGAGGATCACCAGCCGGATCACCGGCGAGACCCGCACGGCGGCCGTCTCGGCATTGGTGATCGCATAGGTCTTGGGCAGCACCTCGGCGAAGATCAGCACCAGCAGCGTCATCACCAGCGTCGCCAGCGCCACGCCGGATTCCCCGAAGGCCCGCGTGAACAGCGCCGTGGCCAGCGAGGCGGCCAGGATGTTGACCATGTTGTTGCCCAGCAGCACCGACCCGATCAGGCGCTCGTTGTCCTCGGTGATCTCCAGCGCCCGCTCCGCGCCGCGTTCGCCCCGATCCGCCCGCGCCCGCAGCTTCCCGCGCGAGGCCGCGGTCAGCGCGGTTTCCGACCCCGAGAAGAAGGCCGACAGCAACAGCAGCAGAACGATGGCGGCAATCGTCGCGAAGAAGGCTGCGTCAAGCAGCAGGGCAGGGCTTTCCATCACTCTCTCTGTCGGACCGATCGTCCCGCGTCATCGTCCAAGTTATGGGCCGCAGCGGCCCCCGGTTCAAGTCGCGTCCGTTCCGCGGGCCAGCGGGTGATGCTCCAGCACCAGCGCGCGCAGCCGCTCGTCCAGAACATGGGTATAGATCTCGGTCGTCGAGACATCCGCATGCCCCAGAAGCGTCTGGATCGAGCGCAGATCCGCCCCGCCCGCCAGCAGATGCGTCGCAAAGGCATGGCGCAGCGTATGCGGCGTCACCTTGCCCGGGTCGATGCCCCCGGCCACCGCGATCTCCTTGATCAGCCCGTAGAACCGGTGCCGCGTCAGATGCCCCAGCCGCCCGCGCGAGGGAAACAGGAACCGGCTGGCCGCCGCGCGCGCCGCCGCCTCGGCCGCATCGCGTTCGACCAGCCAGTCGGCCAGCGCCGCGCGCGCGGGCCGCGACAGCGGCACCATCCGCTCCCGGCCGCCCTTGCCCCGGATCAGCAGCATCCGCGGATCCCCCCGCGCGCTGGATACCGGCAGCGAGACCAGCTCGCTCACCCGCATCCCCGTCGCGTAAAGCAGTTGCACGAGACAGGCATTGCGCCCTGCATCCCGCGGCGAGGCGTCGGCCGCCGCCAGCAGACGGTCCACCTCGTCATGGCTCAGCGTCTTCGGCAGCCGCCGCGCCTTGCCCGGCCCCTTGATCTGCAAGGCCGGGTTATCGTCGCGCCAGCCCTCGTCATAGGCAAATCGGAAGAGTTGCTTTATCGCCGACAGCCGCCGCGCTCGGGTGGCCAGCGCCAGACCCTCGGCCTCGCAGGTGACCAGATAGGCGGTGATGTCGCGTTCGCCCACGCCCTCGAAGGCCAGCCCCCGCCGCTCCAGCCACCCGGCGAAATCGCGCAGGTCGCGGGCATAGGCCAGTTGCGTGTTGGTCGCGGCGTCCCGTTCGGCCGCCTGCGCCTCCAGGAAGGTCGCGATCCAGCGCAGCGCGTCCCCGTTCATCCCCGCCGCTCCAGCAGGATCAGTTGCAGCGCACCTTGTCTTGCGACCGATTCCAGCCCCAGCCGCCGCATCAGCACCAGCGCCCGCGTGACCTCGCCCAGATTGCCGCGCGCCCCGTCGGTGATCAGGTCGATCGCGCTCAGGATCGCCTCGCCCAGCCTCGCCTCGGCCAGCAGGCGCGCCTCGGCCGGGCCGGGTTCGGTCTTCGTGAACCCCTCGATCAGCGCCGCGCCCAGCGCATCGGGCGGCTCCAGCCCCTCGGTCGCGCCCGTGGCGATCCCGATCAGCAGCCGCTCCTCGTCCGAGACCGGCGCGCGCGCCAGCGCGACGGCCTCGTATTCTTCGGTCAGCAGCCCGATCCGGAAGGCCAGCGCACCGGCCTCGCCGGGCAGGCCCAGCCGCGCCAGCCGCGCACCGTAAAGCTGGGCAAAGGCCACCTCCAGTTCGGCCCCCAGCATCGCCTCCCAGGCGGGCATCAGCGCGGCGACGATGGCGCCGGGCTGGCCTGCGATCATCGCCACGTCGAACGCCTGCAACGCCGCAACACGGTCCCACATCCCGCCCGAGGCGGCGGGCTTGCGCTCGGTCCAGATGCCCAGCAACTGGTTGGGCGCCAGCGCGCCGGTCCGCGCCAGCCGCTCGGCCGCCTCGATCCGCGCCTTCCATCCGGCAGTCGTGCGCAGGTCGGACCGCGCAAAGGCGAGCGGCAGCGTCACCGTGCCCAGCGGTTCGCCCACCGCCTCGCGCATGCGGAAGATCAG
>NZ_DSDD01000087.1:0-4748 GCF_011048875.1 Rhodovulum sp. | reverse complement strand
TGAAGTCGCGCTCCTCTACCACCCTCGGGTCAAAGCCGTTGCGGGGCAGGAACCCGCTGTCGAGGATCGCCACCCCCACGCCCTGGCCGCGATAGCCCTGATCGTAAAGCTCCTGCGCCTCGATCCGGGCGCGGATCGGGGAGGCGGCTGGATCGGTCATCTGAGTTTCTGCAGGGTCGAGTCCGCAGCATATCCGGCCAGAAGCGCCGCGTTCCACTGGGTGATCTGTTCGGCAAGGGCAGCCAGAACGATCAGCCCGGCAAGACAGGAAAATTGTGCGGCAAGCCGCGCCCCCTTGGCCTTTTCCTCGGCCGAGAAGGGGCGGGCCAAGGGCGGCAGATCCTTGACCAGCGGGAACAGCACCGGCCCGTCGATCGGATCGTCCTTCACCACCTCGACCTGAAGGGTCACGCTGCCCGCCACGTCCATCGTGTGGCCCGCGATCACGCCGTCGCCCTGTCCCGCATACATGTCGCCCATGTAGAGGCCCGCGCCCGGCACCTTGACCGGGCAGATCAGGATCGCGCCGGGGCGCACCGCGTCGATATCCATATGGCCGTCGGTCTTGCGCTGCGCCAGCTCTTCGGCGGTGATCGCACAGGCATGCGGCGCGCCCACCGGGAACGCGCCGACATCGCCCGCGTTGTGGCTGTCGGGCATGGCCTTGGACGGACAGGTGCCCAGCTGCCCGACGAAGGGCCGCATGCGGACCAGCGCGCCGGGCATGTCGGACGGCGCATAGACCAGAATGGAATGCTGATGGCTGTCATCGGGGAGCGCCGCGTAATGGTCGGCCGCGCGCGCGATCTTCTCGGCGGCCGGTTTCGGCAGGGTCAGGCCGACCGCGCGGGTCTCGTCGAAGGTGACAGTATAGCCATGCACGATGCGTAAGGGCGTGACCGGGTTGCCGCATATGTTGCATTTCACGGCATCCTGGACTATCCCCTCGACATGGGTTTCGGGCCAGACCGTGTCGCAGTTGGGACACCGTGCGGCGACGTAGGGATCGCCCGGGCAGAACCCCTCGGGCGAGCTGTCATGGCCCGAGGCAGTGGCGATGGATGTTACCGTGATGTCCCGGATCCGGATCGCGACCGCGTCGCCCGGCTCGCCTCCCCGCGACCGCGACCGGTTGCGTCACCTCGTGCCCGCCGCGCAGGCTGGGCGCGATCATCGGCCCCCAGCAGCCCGGCGCGGTATTGGCGATGATCGTGCCGCCATCCTCGACCGGGCCCGGCATGGGCGCGTCGGGGTCGAGCATGCTGTTGGTAAAGCCTTGCACCACCACGCTGCGGCGGGCGGCGGTCGCATTCTGAGTTCCATCGGCCATTCCGGTTTCCTCCCTCAAGGCTCGCCTTCGAAGGGAGGTATCGGCCCGCGGTTTGTCGACGGGTGGCGGTTGTGCGCCGTCATTGCGCGGCTGCCGTAACCGCCGCATACTCCAGACCGTGGTCCGCACCGTTTCGGGAACGAGTGACCGGTTTTTCCCCGTCCGCAGGCCCCGAGGCCGCTCGTGCCCCTGCATGTATCCTATCGGAGGAGAAGGTCCATGAAAGTCGCCTTTCTTGTTCCCGGCATCATGGCGACAAGGCTCGCGCTTGGCGCCGAGGAGGTCTGGCCGCCGACGCCGCTGGAAACCAAGTTCGGCTACAAGCGCATCGACAAGTTGCAGGATGACGCGGTCCTGCCCACGGAACTGATCTACAACGTCCTGAGTTTCCGGTTCTACTCGACGGTGCGCGACCTGCTGGCGGGGATGGGCTATACGCCGGGCGGGGCGCAGAAACGCTATGTCGATTTTCCCTATGACTGGCGGCGCGACCTGTTCGAGACGGTCGATGTCATGGCCGCCCGGTTGCAGGCGCTGCATGACGAGGGTGCTGAGGAAATCGCGCTGGTCGGCCATTCGATGGGCGGGCTTCTGTGCCGGTTGCTTCTCGAAAGCGGGCGGTTCGAGACCGAGGCGTGGTTCCCCAAGATCACGCTGTTCGTTGCGCTGGCCTCGCCCCATCTCGGCGCGCCGCTCGCGCTGGCGCGCATCTTCGGGGTGGACAGCACGATGGGGATCAAGGGCAGCGATTTCGCCAGGCTGGCGGCGAACCCGAAATACCCCTCGGGCTATCAGCTGATCCCGGCGCCGGGAGAACAGGCGATCTGGGACACGGCCAGTTCCGATCTGGCCGCGCTCGACCCCTACGACCCGGCGGTGGCGCCCCGGATCGGCATGGTGCCCGCGCTGGTCGAGCGCGCCCGCGCGCTGCATGACGTGCTGGGGCAGGGCAACCAGCCCGGCCATGTGCGCTATTTCTACTTCGCGGGTGTGGGCCACAAGACGGTGACGCGCCTGAACGTGGCGCTGGGCGATGCGGCGCAGGCCGACCATCGCCAGACGGTGATGACGAAGACCCCCGATGGCGGCGACGGCACGGTGCCGATCTACAGCGCGCTGCCCCGGATCGGCCAGCGGCAACTGGTGGTCAACGAACATTCCACCGTGTTCGAGGGCGTGCCGTTCAAGCGTGTCTTCTTCCGGCTGTTCGGGGCTGATGCCGGTCCGCCTGTGGAACTGGCGGGCGGCGAGGCGGCGCATATGACCGTCGCGCTCAGCATCGACCAGCCGGTGCAGCCGGTGGGCGAGCCGATCGAGGTCACGCTGTCGATCCTGCCACCTGCGGGCGAGGCCGATCAGCCGACCGCGACCACGATCGAGGGGCGCTTCGTCCTCGACAGGGTGGATGACGAGGGCAGGATCGTCGAGCGCGGCTTTCGCGAGGCGGCGCTTGCCTATGACGGGCCGGGGATCAACCGGCTGACCGTGCATCCTCCCGCCATCGACGAACCCGGCCTGTTCCTGTTGCGCTTTGCAAGCGGGGCGCAGGCCGAGAACGACGTGCGTTTCGCGGTCAGCGAGGCGTAGAGCATGTTGCGCAAAAGTGGGAGCCGGTTTTGCGCAGAAAAACATGCGACAACAAGAAGTCGGAGTGGGTCGCGTGAATTCGAATGAACGCGACTCGCCCTGGCGCGCCAGCGTCAGATCGCCCGGACCGCGCACGCGCAGCGCCTGCCGTCCAAAGGCAGCCTCGTGCATGTCCGCGACATGCAGCGGATCGGCCTCTTTCAGCATGCCGAAATCAAGTCCCGTTGCCCCCTCGATCAGGGCCAGCGGCACCTGGCAGGTTTCATAGGCACCCAGTACGAATTCGGCCTCGGTCAGCCCCTTGATGATCTCGCCATGGCTGAGCACATAGCCCGTGGCCGACAGCGCGCCGTCATCGGCCCGCCGCATGACGGCCACCTTCCAGGACTCGCGCGGGATGGCGATATCCTCGGCGCCGGGCTGGTTCTTCAGCCGCCGGTCGTCGTCGCGGAAGACCGGGCCGGTCAGCACGCTGACCTTGAAGCCGTATTCCTCCGACGCATCGAGGATGTAACCCTCAAGCCCCACCCGGTCGCGCTGGTTCAGCTGTTCGTGCTGCGGAGCGGAATTGGTGTAGTGGAAGGTGTCGGCCTGCGCCTTGAGGATCGTCGCCTCATCATTGATGTCCTCGGCCCAGCACGGGTCCAGCCGGCGCACCATGTGGCCCTTGTCGAGCGGGTTCGAGCGGTAAAGCTCGTTGCCTGCCTGATGCGCCCGGTCAAGCCGTCCGTCCAGCCGCCAGGTGCCCCGCCGCGGCACGCGCCGCAGCCGGGCGCCGTCGATATTGACCGCCGTCAGCAGCGGCAGCTTGCGCGAGGCGCTTTGCCAGACCGAGAAATGCACGTAGCGCAATTCCGTGCCGCCGCCCGCGACCGGGGCAAGATCGCCCTGCCATGAGCCAAGGCCGGGCAGGGCGGTCTCGCCCCCCAGAAACGCGCGGTCGAACCCCTCCCGGTCGGCGAAATCCGCGCGGCTCGTCTCGATCTCTGCATCCGCTGCCACGCCCCCCAGCGCGGGCATGGCGATCTGCGATTTCAGCCGACGCAGCGCCGCGGCGACGGTGCCCGAGGGGACGGCGACGTTGCGTTCCTGCGCGGCGCCCGCAAAATGCAGCCCCACCGCCTCGCCGGTTTCGGTGGCGATCACGACCGAGCCCGAATTGCCCCCCAGCGTCGAGGCGTCATGTTCCAGCATCCAGGCATCGGCCCGCATCACCCGGCCCGGCGCGCAGCGCTTGACCCCGAACCGATCGCCGAAGAAGGACACGATCAGATGCCGGGGATTGTCGCGCGGGTCGCGTTCGGGATAGCCGATCACCGAAATCGGCGTCTCGGCCCCGGGCAGGTCCGCGGCCAGCGGCACCGGTTCCGCACCGGGGGCATGGACCTTGAGGAAGGCCATGTCCGGCTCGCCCGAGCCCGCGACCCAGAGGATGCCGGTCACAAAGGCCGCGCGGGTGGGATCCTCGGGCGTGTCGATCTGTTCCAGCGGGTTCAGTCGCACCTCGATCCTTCGGTCGAACTGGCCCTCCTGGAACTCCCAGTCCTCGCCCATCCAGCGCCGCGCGAAAAGCTCTGCGACATGGCGGTTGGTCACCGCGATGCCGTCATCGACCAGCCAGCCGGTCCCGGCATATTCGCGAAACCCGTTGAACAGGTTCAACCGCCCCGCCGCCATCGCCCGGGTCTCGACCAGCATGCGCTGTGCCTCGAACAGATCGCGGTCGTCGAAATCGAGATCCATCCCCTCCATCAATTGCCGGGCGATGTCCGACAGCCCCTCGCGCGCACTGAGGATCCTGTCGCGGGACATGTAGAAGGACGGCCGCAGC
>NZ_DSDD01000456.1:0-4759 GCF_011048875.1 Rhodovulum sp. | reverse complement strand
TGCAGCTTGACCCCGAGGCGCTGGCCACCAGCCAAACCCTGTCCGAGGCGCGGGCGATGGGCGAGGCCGGCGCCGGTTAGGGCTGCGCGCCGCTACTCGGCCGGGGCCAGGTCCAGCGCCATGTCCAGCGCGGCGGCGCAATGCACCTGCACCGTGTCGAAGACCGGCATCGGCACATTGCCCGCGTGCAGCAGCATGCCGACCTCGGTGCAGCCAAGGATCAGGCAATCGGCCCCGCGCTTGGCCATCCGCATCGCGATATCCTCATAGGCGGCGCGGCTGTCATCCCGGATCACGTCGCGGCACAGCTCGTCATAGATGATCCGGTGCGTGGTGGCGCGGTCTTCCGGCCCGGGCAGCATCGGGGAAAGGCCCGCAGCGCGGAGCCGGTCGGTGTAGAAGCTCTGCTCCATCGTGTAGGCGGTGGCCATCAGGCCGGGCCGGGACAGCCCCGCCGCCCGGATCGCCGCGGCGGTCGCATCAGCGATGTGCAGGAACGGGATCGAGATGCCCGCCATCATCGGCTCGGCCAGCTTGTGCATGGTGTTGGTAGCCAGCATCAGGAGCGCCGCGCCACCCGCCTGCAAGGCGCGCGCCTCGCGGTTCAGAAGCCGCGCGGCCGCCTCCCAGTCGCCTGCCGCCTGCATCCGCTCGATCCTCGCGAAATCGAGCGAGCGGATCAGCAATTCGGCCGAGTGCAGCCCCCCCAGCCTTTCACGCGCGCCGCGGTTCAGCGTCTCGTAATACAGCGCGGTCGAGGCAGCGGACATGCCGCCCAGGATGCCGATTGTCTTCATGCGTGTCGCCCCATGTCGGCTTGGTGATGGACCGGCGCGCACGCAGGCACAAGGCGACAAAGCGCGACGGGCGGCAGATCGGCCGCCCGCCGCCGATCGGTCGGGCTATTCGGCAGGCACCCGTCCGGCGGCGCGGGACCGGCCGAAATGGCGCCGGTTCAGGTAGAAGGTGAAGCCCAGCGTCCCAAGCTGGACCGCCACGGCCAGCGCCGAGATCGCCCAGTAGCCGACCGAGAACCGGTCAATCAGCCCTGCCCCCACGAGCCCGTCGTTCAGCCAGAAATGCAGCATCACCGACAGCGCCACGCCCGGGCAGACCAGCGCATAGGCCCCCGCCGACTCGCGCGGGCCGAAGACGAAGTCGCGCCAGTAGTCCAGCCGCGCCAGCACCATCAGCCCAAGCATCAGCACCAGCACCTGCACCGCCAGAAGACGCGACAGGAAGATCAGCGTCTCGACCGCGGCGATCTCGGCGTCGAAGCTGTGGGTCATGCCGTGGTTCTGCCGCAGGAAGGTGATGCCCAGCACCGTCAGGATCGGCACCACGACCACCAGCGTCGGCGCCGCCTCGCGCGCGGTGCCGTGCTGAAGGATTGCGTTGAAGCCGATGATCGCGGCGAGCAGGGTGTAAAGCAACGCGGCCATCCCGAAGAAGGTCAAGCCGATCAGGCTGATGCCCGCGGTCAGCGGCACGCCGCTCATCGCGGCGGGGGCGGCAAAGCCCACGGCGACCATCGACAGGGCAAAGGCCGGCAGGATTTGCGCGAAGGAGTTGTGCTGCGCCATGTCGAAACTGCCCGCCCGGGTCATCACCCGACCGAGGAACGCACCGATCTGGACCAGCGCCAGCGCCCCGATCAGGCCAAAGGCGATCAGCGCCAGCGGGAACAGGAATTCGACCACGCCCCACAATCCCGGCACGAAGACCATGCCGAGGACGAAGCTCACATTCACGCTCATCGCCAGCGCCAGCGGCAGGGCAAGGCGCTGGGTCTCGGCATTGCCCGAGGTGAAGGTGGACCATGCGGGGCTGGCCTTGAACCGGCGATATTGCGCGATGTTCCAGACCAGAAGGCGGAGGTTTTGATAGGCCAGCACCGCGATCGCCAGCGCCGAGGTCACGACGAGCGCCTGAAGCGCTGGGCCGCCTGTGGCCAGCGCGCGGGCCAGGTCCTCGAAGACCGGAACGGACTGGCCGGGATGGGGCACCCAGAACATCAGGAACATGAAGAACGACGCCGCCAACCCGCCCGCACCCAGCGAGGCGAGGAAATAGAGCGGCGAGTAGCGGTCGGCGGGGCGCGAGGCGGGGAGTGGCATGGAAGGCTCCGTTTCATATTCGCAGTTTGGAATATGGTATAAAGCGACGTCCCCGATATTGCAATTGCCTCGTCGCGCTGGCGCCTTTACCGGCGCTTAACGCGGATCCGATCCCATGCCGCCATGACGCGGCCTGTTCTCATTCTTGTTGTCCTGATGCTTGCAGGTTGCGATTCGCCCGGCCCCGGCTTTGGCGCATTGCCGGGCACGCGCGTCACGGTCAAGGGGTCGACCTTCGCGGTCCGGCGCAATGGCGGCACGGCGCAGGCGATCCGGCTGAATGCCGAACGCCGGGATGGCGGGATGGCACGGGGCGCGCGAGCGATCGAACTGGGCACCGGTTGCCAGATCCGGCCCGGCACCCTGTCCGGCGATCCGGCGGTGGTCTACGCCCGGCTGAGCTGCGCGAGCCCGTGATCCTCGCGCAAGAGGATCCCGATCCGCTTTTGCATGAACAGGTTCGAGGCGATGTCAGGATAGCCGCCAAAGGGCGCGCAATCGGCATAGCCCATCCGGCGATAAAGCTGCACCGCCGCCGCCAGCGCCGCCCCGGTTTCCAGCCGCAGAAGCCCCAGCCCGATATCTCGGGCGGCACCTTCCAGCTCCTCCATCAGCGCCCGGCCGATCCCCCGGCCGCGCTGGCCGGGATCGACATAAAGCCGCTTGACCTCGCCATAGCGGCCCTGATCGACGAGTGCGACACAACCCACGGGCGCCCCGGCGCGGCGGGCGACGAGGAACTGGGTGGATTTCGTCGCAAGTTCCTCGGCCGAGAAGCTGAAGCATTCTTCGGGCGGATAGACGGCCAGCAGCGCCGCCTCGCTCGCCTCGATCAAGGCCCGTGCGTTGTCGGACAGGACGGACTCGGTTGCGATGGTCACAGGCATCCGGGTCATCATTTCGCAAAATCTTGACGGTGGTCGCCCGGCGCACGGGAAAGGTCAAGGGGTGACACCGCACCGCAGCGAAAGCCACCGGCGCCGCAGGAATCGTCGGTCAATATATTGTGGAGAAGTCATCGAAGGCGCCCAGATGCTGGGGCGAACGCTTGACACCCGGGGCGACCCGGCAAAGGATCGAACAAACTCGCGGGAATCAGGACAGGACGAATCCGTGCGCTTCACCCGACTCAGGCTCAACGGTTTCAAGAGCTTCGTCGATCCCACCGACCTGGTGATCGCCGAGGGGCTGACCGGGGTTGTCGGGCCGAACGGCTGCGGCAAGTCGAACCTGCTGGAGGCGCTGCGCTGGGTGATGGGCGAGAACCGCCCGACCGCGATGCGCGGCGGCGGGATGGAAGACGTGATCTTTGCCGGTGCCGCCACGCGGCCCGCCCGCAACTTCGCCGAAGTCAGTTTGCTGATCGACAATTCCGACCGTCTGGCCCCCGCCGAGTTCAACGACAGCGACATCCTCGAAGTCGTGCGCCGGATCACCCGCGATGCGGGCTCGGCCTACAAGCTCGGCGGCAAGGAGGTGCGCGCGCGCGATGTTCAGATGCTGTTCGCCGACGCCTCGACCGGCGCGCATTCCCCGGCGCTGGTCCGCCAGGGCCAGATCTCGGAACTGATCAACGCCAAGCCGCGCAACCGCCGCCGCGTGCTGGAAGAGGCCGCAGGCATCTCGGGGCTTTACCAGCGTCGGCACGAGGCCGAATTGCGCCTGAACGCGGCCGAGCAGAACCTGTCCCGGGTGGATGACGTTCTGGACCAGCTTGCCCAGCAGCTTGCCCAGCTTGCCCGGCAAGCCAAACAGGCCGCGCGCTATCGCGAGATCGCCGAGGAATTGCGCCGCGCCGAGGGGCTGTTGCTGTTTCGCCGCTGGCAGGAGGCCGATAGCACCCGCGCCACGACCGAGGCGCAGCTGACCGAACGCACCCGCACCGCCGCCGCCGCCGAGGTCGCGGCGCGCAAGGCGGCCACCGCGCGCGAGGCTGCCGAGACCGCCCTGCCGCCCTTGCGCGAGGAAGAGGCCATCGCCGCCGCGATCCTGCAACGGCTGGTCGTGCAACGCGACGCGCTGACCGAGCAGGAAACCCGCGCGCGCGCCGCGATCGAGACTCTGACAGGCCGGATCGTGCAGCTTGGCCGCGATATCGAGCGCGAGGCGGGGCTGAACCGTGATGCGGGCGAGACGCTGGCGCGCCTGGACGAGGAACGCGCCGCGCTCGAGGCGGCGCATCACGGGCACGAGGCCGCGATGGAGATTGCCAGCGCGGCCGCGCAGGAGGCCGCTTCGGTGCTGCGCGACCGCGAGGATGTGCTGGGCCAGAAGACCGAGGACATGGCCCGTCTGTCGGCCCGCCACCACTCGGCCCAGCGCCTGCGCGAGGATGCCGCCCGGACGCTGGCCCGCAACGAGGCCGAGGCCGCCGAGGCCCGCGCCGCGGTGAACGAGGCGCAGGGCGCGCTGACGGTGGCGCGCGCGGCGGTCGAGACCGCAAGCGAGCGGCAGGACCGGACGGCCGAAGCCGCCGAGGCCGCCGAAGCCGCCCTGATCGCCGCGGACGAGGCGCGCGGCGATGCCCAGACGCGCGAGGCCGAGGCCCGGGCCGACAAGGCACAGGCCGAGGGCGAGGCGAATGCCCTGCGCGCCGAGGCGGCCGCCCTTGCCCGGCTGGTCGAGCGCGACACCGGCGAAGG
>NZ_DSDD01000389.1:0-4772 GCF_011048875.1 Rhodovulum sp. | reverse complement strand
GCTGGTGGCGATGATCGCGCGCTTCGCGGTGCCGCATGTGATCGACGCCTTCGTGCAGCATTACGCGGGCGAGCAAAAGCCGCAGGAGGTGGCCGATGTCCGCGCCGAACTGCCCACGATCCGCGATATCCTGCGTGACTTCTGGCTGATGCTGCGCTGTGCGCTGCTGGGCACCGGGATCGGGGCGATCCCCGGCGCCGGCGGGCCGATCGCGGCGTTCCTGGCCTATGCCCATGCGCGGAAATCCTCGAAACGCCCCGAACGCTTCGGCAAGGGCGAGATGGCGGGCGTGGTGGCCTCCGCGACGGCCAACAACGCGGTGACGGGGGGCGCGATGATCCCGCTGCTTTCGTTGGGCATCCCGGGCGATCCGGCGACTGCGATCCTGTTGTCGGGGCTGTTGATCCACGGGCTGATCCCGCGTCCGATGCTGTTCATCCAGAACCCGGGCGAGGTCTGCCAGATCTACATCGCCATCATCGTGGCCTATGTCGCCGTCGTCGCGATCCAGCTTCTGGGCATCCGCTTCTTCGTGCAGGTGCTGCGCGTGCCTGCGCATCTGCTGGCGGTGGCGGTCATCGTCATGTGCGCCTACGGCGCCTTCGCGATCCGCAACTCGGTCTTCGACATGGTGTCGGTGGCGGTGCCGGGGGGCATGGCCTACGGGCTGATGCGCGTCGGCATTCCGTTGACGCCGATCATCCTGGGGCTTGTCTTTGGCCCGGCCATCGAGCGCGATTTCCGCACCGCGATGATCCTGTCCGAGGGCGACCCGTCCGTATTCGTCGCGTCCGTCCCGGGCGCCGTGTTCCCGGGCCTCGCCGCGCTGGTCGTCGGCGCGCAACTGCTGTGCTCCATCCGCGCCACGTTGTCCGCCCGCAGAACGGAGGAGAAGAGACGTGCTTCAGTCACCTCATCCGAATGATCGGCCCGATACGCCCCTTGAGGCCCAGATGCGCGGGCGTGCCCGCGCGCTGGCCGATTCCGGGGGCGTCGCCCAGGCGCTGGCGGCGGGCCGTCTGCCCGCGCGCGATGCTAACGCTGTCCGAAGGGCTGGTGCTGGGGCTCTTGCGGCAGGGGGTGCGGACCTTCTTCGCGATCTTCGGCCACGGCTCGACCGATCTGGTCAACGTGCTGCGGGTCTATGCCGAGGAGGGGCACGCGAGCGTGATCCACTGCCGCAACGAGGTCAAGATGGCCCATGCCGCGACTGCGCGCGCCTGGGTCCATGGCGAGACGCCCGCTGTGGTGACCTCGATCGGACCCGGCGCCTTGCAGGCGATGGCGGGTTCGCTGGCCGCCGCCTCGAACGGGGTTGGTGTCTACCACATCTACGGCGACGAGACGACACGGGGCGAGGGCTACAACATGCAGCAGGTCCCCAAGCCCGAACAGGGCATGTTCGGCCGGATCACCGCGCTGATGGGCCAGTCCTGCACGCTGCACACGCCCTAGGCGCTGTGCGAATGCCTGCGCCGGGGCACGTCCTGCGTGCATCACCCGGTGAAGGCCGGGCCGTTCTACATCCTGCTGCCGATCAACACCCAGCCGCAGGCGGCCGAAATCAACCTCACCACGCTGCCCGGCCGTCTGGACGTGCCCCGGATGGCCCCAGCGGCGGAAAGCGGCGTGTTCGAACGCGCCCGTGACCTGCTGGCCCGGGCCGAGCGTCCGGTCATCAAGGCCGGCGGCGGCACCCGCGGCGCGCCCGCCGCGACAAGGCGTCTGGCCGAGCATCCGGGTGCGGCGGTGGTCCTCTCGCCCGGCTCCGCCGGCGTGTTGCCCGACGCGCATCCGCAGAACATGCATGTGGGCGGCTCCAAGGGCTCGATCAGCGGTAATTTCGCGATGGAAGAGGCCGATCTGGTGATCTTTGCCGGCTCGCGGGGCGTCTGCCAGGCCGACTGCTCGGGCGTGGGCTATCCCGGGGCGCGCGCCGTCCTCAACATCAACGGCGATCTGGACGACGTTTCGCATTACGCGAACACCGTCTGCCTGCCCGGCGACGCGGGTGCAGTGGCCGACCGCCTTATCGCCGCGACCGAATGGGCCGACCGCCCCGACTGGCTGGCCGCCTGCGCCGCGAAGAAAAGGCCGAGTGGGCCGCCTTCAAGGCCAGCCGCCTGTTCGCGCGCCCGATGCACGATGCGGCCTTCGGGCGCGACTGCCTGACCCAGCCCGCCGCCATCGGCGCGGTCGCCCGCTTTGCCAAGGCCCATGGCGCGATCAAGTTCTTCGATGCGGGCGACGTGCAGGCCAACGGCTTCGAGATCGTCGAGGACGACGCGCCGGGCCAGACCTTCACCGAGACCGGCCCCTTCTACACGGGCTTCGCAGTCTCGGCGCTGCTGGGCGCAGCCGGGGTGCGCGATCCGAAATACGCCATCGCGTTTACCGGCGACGGGTCCTTCTTGATGAACCCGCAGGTGCTGATCGACGCGGTGGAACATCGCGTGAAGGGCATGATCGCTCTGTTCGACAACCGCCGGATGGCCGCGATCACCGGCCTGCAATACGCGCAATACGGGGTGGAATTCGCCACGAATGACAGCGTGGAGGTGGATTACGTCCTGATGGCCGCGACCGTCGAGGGGGTAAAGGCGCCTTACAGCGGCCACTCCATCGCGGAACTTGACGCCGCGCTGGCCGAGGCTCACAGACAAGACGGCCTCTCGCTGGTCCATATCCCCGTCTACAACGGGCGCGATCCTGCGCCGCGCGGCGGACCTGATCCGCGCCCGCGTGGACGAGATCGCCACGCTCATGTTGCTGGAAACCGGCAAGCCGCTGGCCGAGGCCAGGGGCGAGACAGGCGCCGCCGCCGCCCAGTTCGAATAGTATGCCGAGGAGACCAGGCGCATCTACGGCCAGATCATCGAGGCGCGCATACCCGATGCCCGCATGGCCGTGCTGCATCAGCCCGCGGGCGTGGTCGCCGCCTTCAGCGCCTGGAACTTCCCCGTGCTGCTGCCCGCGCGCAAGATCGCCGCCGCCCTTGGCGCGGGCTGACGAATTACGGCGACCGGGATTTCCCGGTCTACCTGCGCAATTCCTTCGCGGCCTCGATGGGCTATTCCCGCGAGGTGCTGAAGCAACCCATCGTCGGGATCGCCAACAGCGCGTCGAGCTTCAACAACTGCCACCGGCATTTCCCCGAACTGATCGAGGCGGTCAGGCGCGGCGTCCTGCTGGGCGGCGGGTTGCCCATCGAGTTTCCGACGATCTCGCTGGGAGAGGTGTTCCTGAACCCCACCTCGCTGAAATTCCGCGACCTCATGGCGATGGACACCGAGGAAATGATCCGCGCCCAGCCGATGGATGCCGTGGTGCTGGTGGGCGGCTGCGACAAGACCGTGCCCGCACAACTGATGGGCGCGGCCTCGGCCGACCTGCCGGCGGTGCCGCTGGTGGCGGGGCCGGTAATGACCTCGCGCTATGGCATCGAACGGTTGGGTGTCTGCACCGATTGCCGCCGCTTCTGGGGGAAATACCGCGCGGGCGAGATCTCGATCGAGGAAATCAACGAGATCGAGAGGCGGCTGGCCACCACCGCGGGCACCTGCGCGGTGATGGGCACGGCCTCGACCATGGCCTGCATCGCCGAGACGCTTGGCATGGCGCTGCCCGTAACCGCGGCCATTCGCGCCGTCCATGCCGACTGCCTGCGCACGGCCGAGGCGTCAGGGCTTGCCGCCGCGCGGATGATCGACGCCCCGATCCGGCCGAGCCAGATCTTCACCGAAAGGTCGGTCGAGAACGCGCTGCGGGTGTTGCTGGCGCTGAGCGGGTCCACCAACGCGATCATCCACCTGACGGCGGTCGCGGGGCGGCTGGGCATCGACATTCCGCTGTCCCGGCTCAACGAACTTTCCGACGAAACCCCGGTGTTGGTGAACCTGAAACCCGTCGGCAACCACTACATGGAGGATTTCTTCTTCGCGGGCGGGGTCGGCGCCGTTCTGCGGGAACTGAAACCCTTGCTGCATCTCGACACGCTGACCGTCACCGGCGAAACGCTGGGCGACCGGCTGGAAAAGGATCCCGGTTTCGTCGACCGCAACGTGATCGCCTCGGCCGACGCGCCGGTGGAACCCCAGTGCGGCCTCGTCGCGCTGTTCGGCAACTTCGTCCCGCGCGGCGCGATCCTGAAACGCTCGGCCGCCGACAAGACGCTGTTCGAGCATGAGGGCAGGGCGGTTGTCTTTTCCTCGCTTGCCGATCTCGCCGCGCGGGTGGACGATCCCGACCTCGACATCGCCCCGGACGACATCATGGTCTTGCAGAACGCCGGGTCCAAGAGCGCGTCGGGCATGCCCGAGGCGGGCTATCTGCCGATCCCGAAGAAACTGTCCCCGAAGGGCGTCAAGGACATGATCCGCATCTCGGACGCGCGGATGTCGGGCACCGCCTTCGGCATGATCGTGCCGCATGTCGCGCCCGAGGCGGCGATCGGCGGGCCGCTCGCGTTGGTGCGCACCGGCGACCGGATCAGGCTGTCGGTGGCCGGGAAGCGGATCGAACTGCTGGTGGACGCGGCCGGGCTTGACCGCCGCCGGGCCGAATGGACTCCGGACATCGTGCCACCCGAGCTACGTCGCGGCCATGACCGGCTTTACGCCGAGCATGTCCTGCAGGCCGACGAAGGATGCGATTTCGGCTTTCTGAAACCCGTGCCGGAGGGCTGAGTTGCCGAAGGGACACGGCCCGGTCCGTGCCGGGGCATCCGGCGGGGGTTTGGGCCGGAACTGCGACGTTGTGCCAAAGGGGGCCTT
>NZ_DSDD01000461.1:0-4783 GCF_011048875.1 Rhodovulum sp. | reverse complement strand
GAAGCGCCGCCCCGAGATGCGCTGACAGCCTCTGCAGCGCCATCGCATCCGCACTGACTGCCTTCAACCCGAAGGAATGTGCGCGCTATCTCCGGCACGCAGGATATGCGTCAACTTGATCGGAAACAACTCTGGAATGTCGGTTTCGGTGATCCGGTCGGAGGTCAGCACACCGGTGGCATCCTGTGCATCAACAGCCAGATCGGAACCAGCGCGGATTTCCGAGGCGGCAAACCCGCTTTCCGGTTCAAACTCGGTGCCGTCGAAAACAAGACCCCGGTCATGATCGGTGAAGCCGAGCGCCATGCCATCGCTGCGCGATATCCGTCAGCACCAGGACAGGGTGGTGGTGCCATCGTCGAGATGGGCCTGCAGCGCAGGGGAGAGGGATTTCACGATTGCTTCCGTTCCACGGTTGAATTGTAAATCTAGTGTCTTTACATATGGGTTCAGTTCACCACAGGAGACGCGCCATGGTCGCCATGACACCTAACGAGGACGCCCAGCGCCGGTCGCTGATCAACCTTCGCGTCACGCCGCGTGACCGCGACCTGATTGATCGTGCCGCCGCGGCCTTGGGTAAGAACCGCTCGGAGTTCATGATGGAGGCCAGTCGGCAGGCGGCCGAGGATGCGCTTTTGGATCGCTCGGCGTTTCGGCTGGATGCAGAGCAGTTTGGGGCCTTCATGGCGCAACTCGACGCGCCGCCCGCCCCGAACGAACGGCTGCGCAAGTTGCTGGCCACGCCCGCGCCATGGGACAAGTGACGCCGGACGAAGGCCCGTTGCGCGCGCCGGAACCCCTGACTGACGTTCATCAGACCGATAGGTTTTCGTCGGGGGCACCGACGCTTGATACTTGGCTGAAGCGCAAGGCCCGGGCCAATCAGGCATCAGGCGCGTCGCGTACCTATGTGCTTTGCCGGGGCGAACGGGGCCGGGGCGAACAGGTTGTCGGGTATTACGCGCTGGCGGCGGGATCGGTCAGCCACGATCTGGCCCCACGCAAGCTGCGCCAGAACATGCCCGATCCGGTGCCGGTCATCGTTCTGGGCCGCTTGGCGATCGATGCGTCCGAGCAGGGCAACGGTCTGGGGCGTGCCCTGTTGCGCGACGCGGTGCTGCGGATAACGGCCGCCGCGCATGAGGTCGGTATTGCGGCCATTCTGGTGCATGCGCTGAACGACCGCGCCAAGGCCTTCTATCTTGAGGCGGGGTTTGCGGAAACCGCCGTAGAGCCTATGACGCTGTTTCTGCGGATCAAGGATGCCAAGGCGTTGCTGGGCGAAGGATGACGTTCACCTACGGATCTCCAGCAAGGCGATGGCGGTGATAGTGCCCAGCCGCTCAAAGTCGAGGGTGACATCCAGAGTGTTGCTGTCGAAGCGCACCGGCACATCGAATTCAAAACCGGCGCGGATGATGACACCGTTGGCCGGAGCGGTGGTGAAAGTGATCACGCCGGTGGTGGTGTCGATGGTCCAGCCCGACAGCTGTTCGACTATGCCCAGCGCGACGCGGACGGTGCCAGTGACGGGTTTGGTGATGGTCCGGACCCATGTCTGCGCACCGGAAATGAAGCGTTTCGCCAGCTGGAAGCTCTGCTGGCTGCCCGTTCCGATGCCGATCTGCTGGTCGGTCGGGGTGATCGCCTGCGACGGCAGGGCGGATTTGTAATCAGCCCAATCCTTGTAGCGAAACCCGTGCAGGCGACCGTTGCGCGCCTCGAAAAACGCGACAACCACCGCCAGATCATCCGCACGCCGGATGCCATAGGCCACATCGTAGCGACGACGGCTGTTGGCCCAACTTGCGTTGCGCTCTTCATCCCCGCTCGCCAGTTCCACGACTTGTGTGCGCCGTTCCGGGCCGCCGCGCGCCCCGCGGCTGATATTGTCAGGGAAGCGCACCTCGTGAAACGCCATCACATGCCCCTCCGACCCAGCGACACTGCGCGGGCGATATCGGCGGCCACCTGCGTGCGTGATTGCCGGAAGCTTTCGGCATCCCGCGCCATGATCGTGACATTGACGGTGGGCGCGCTGGACTGGCCATAGCCAGCAGCCTCCCGCCGCGACAGCACCCGTTCCCCGCGTTGCAAGATTGCCGGAACCTCGTCCGGGCGCAGCCCTGCCCAGCCGCCGGAATGCATGCGCGGTGCGCCTGCGAAGGCCAGCGCTGGCACCATCCGGCCCGGGCCGGGCGCTCCGCCCTCGCCGCCCGCGTGCAGGATGTTCGCGAACAATCCGCCCGCACCGCCCAGCGCGCCGGAGAGTGCGTTGGCGATTGGCCCCAGGATAAACCGTCGCGCCGCCAGTCGTGCCAGATCGGCGATCATCGAGGTGACCAAGTCGCGGAAGTCGAGCTTGCCGGTCTTGACGAATGTGGCCACAGCGTTCTCGGCACTCTGGAATGCGCTGACCAGCGCCTGTCCGATATCGCCGCCGATCTCGCGGGCCTTGGTGGCATAATCGGCGAGTGCGGCGGTCACCGCCGCCCAGCCGGTCAGGGCGGTTTCTGCGCCCTCTGCGCTGGCCGCCCCGGCCGCGCGACCCGCCGCCCCGGCGCGACCTGCGGCACCGCTGGTGTCGTCCAGTTCCTCGTCCAGCGCGTTGGCGGCTGCGGTCGCACCGGCCAGTGCGGATTCGGCCTCCGATCCGGTATTGCTCATTGCATCCTTCAGCGTCTGCCAACTGGCCAGCGGGCGGCCTGCGGCATCGGCGAGCATGCCTGCGGCTTCGCGGCAACCATCGGCGCAGGCGCGGGCGTCGTCGGCCATTGCGCCCAGGCCGAGATCGGGCGGTTCCAGATAGGTGCGCGACAGCGCGGCTGAGAAGGCATCGGCTGCGGCGGCACCGGCAGCTTCCGCCGCGCCCTCAAACGGATTGCCGATCCGCGCGAGGCCGACAGGATCCAGCGTGCCAATCCGCACGCCACCCTCGCCGGTTGCCCATTCCGGCAGCAGGGCAAGTGCGGCGTTCAGCCCATTGATGAAACTGTTGATGCGCGTGACCACGCCGTTCAGCATCGCCTCGACACCAGAGATCAGCCCGTTCGCCGCCTGAAATGCAAAATCACCGATGGCGCCGGGCAAGCTGCCCCAGATCGCCACTGCCGCGTCATAGGCGCCCTGGAAGATCGCGGCCGTTCGGTCGCCGAAGTTCACCATGCCTGCGATAGTGCCCTCCAGCGCCGAAAGCCCTGCAGCCTTCAGCCTCTCCCAGCCTGCGGACATGCGCGCCAGCGCCCCATCGAGCGCCAGTCCCATGCGCGACCAGACCTCGCGCGCCAGATCACCCAGCAGGCGGAAGGCCGCGCCGACCCCGCCCGCCCCTGCGACCAGCCTCGTGAATTGATAGACCAGTTCACCCGCACCGACGATCAACGCGCCAATCCCGGTGCGGATCAGCGCGCCGCGTAGCACGACCAGTGCGGTCGCCAACCCGCGCACCGACAGCACCGCCGCTGCCAGTCCGGCCACCCAGCGCCCCGCCATGAGGCCCGCGAAGGTGGCGGCATAGGTCGTCAGGCAGCCGATATTGTCGAACAGCTCCTTGATCGCGATGCCCGACGGCCCGGTGGTGCGCGCGATAGCGGCCAGAGCGTTGGCAACCGCCTCGAGCGCCGGGGCCGCTGCCACCGCCAGCTGGTTCGAGACTCCGCGCCAGATCAGCCCCAGCCGGGAAATCGCATCATTGGTGCGCTCGATCTGCGCGGCATCCTGATCGCTCACCACCAACCCGAAATCCTGCACATCGGCGGTGGCTTGCCGCAAGGTGGCCGTATCGATGCGGGTGAACACCAGCGCGGCCCGGTCGCCGAACAGCTGCGAGGCCACAGCCGCGCGCTCGACCTCGGGGACAAACTGGCCCAGCGCCTCCTGAATGGCTCCGATGCGCTGATCCAGCGGCACGCGCTGCAAGTCCTCGGCCGAGAGCTGCAGGCGGCGCAAGGCGTCAACGGCAGGGCCGGTCCCGGCCGCGGCCTGTGACAACCGCCGCGTCAGCTGCACCGTGGCCTGTTCGACCTGACCCATCGACACGCCCGCCAGATCACCTGCGCGTTCCAGCACCTGAATGCTGGCAACCGTGGTGTCGAGCGAGGCCGCGAGCTTGGCCTGCGCATCCACCGTTTGCAGGCCAGAACGGATCATCGCGGCCCCGGCGGCGGCCAGCGCGGCGGTGGCAGCAGCCGCAGCCAGCGTGGCGCGGCGGGCAAAGGCCGCTACGCGGCCATTGGCCAGGTCCATCTCGCGCGACAGGCGGCCGAAGCCACGCGCCCCAGTCGCGCCCACACCTTCAAGTTCGGCGCGGACCTGACGGCCGCCTTCGGCAACGAGGCGGACGGACACCCTTTTTTCAGCCATCGCGGCTTCCTTCCATCTGTTCGTTCAGTTTGCGCACCATCACCGCCTCGATCTCGGGCAGCAGTTCAGCAGCGATCAGGGTGTTGATGCCCAGCGCCTGCGCCATCGCCAGCGCCGCGCCAATGTCCCAGCCAAGCACCGCGCCGGTCGTGACGCGAAGTTGCCCTCCAAGGCGGCCGACCAGATCCCAGACCTGCCAGCCGTCCATCGTCTGCGGGCGGTTCAGTCTTGCAGGGCAGTCGGGGCAGATGCCCCCGCAGCCCTCGCAGGGTGTGCAGGCCCCGCAATACCGGTCGCCACCGCCGAAGGACCAGTCGGCGAGGGCGCGGAGGCGTTTTTTTCCGCGTCCAGGATCAGACCTTTGGCGACGTATTGCGTCTGGAACGCCTCGAAGACCGGCCAGATTTCCAGCAGGGCG
>NZ_DSDD01000459.1:0-4793 GCF_011048875.1 Rhodovulum sp. | reverse complement strand
TCGAGGACTTCAAATACTCGCCCTCGATGACCGCGGCCGGTGCTGCGGGCCTCGTCTGGACCGAGGACCAGATGGTGGTCTATGCGGCCAACCCGACCGCGTTCCTGCGCAAATATCTCAACGATCCCCGCGCGCGCGGCTCGATGACCCACCAGGTCCGGCGCGAGCAAGAAACCTACGACATCTACGCCTATCTCGCCACGCTGGCGCAATGAGGCCCATCCGGCCCACGCGGCCGGGACGTCCAGAACAAGACGCCCCGTCCCGGCCATGCGCCGGGGCGGGGTCTATCTTGTCAGACCGGCGTAAAGCATCGGCAGCCGCTCGGGCAGGCGCTCGACATTCTCCAGCACCAGATAGTTCCGCTGCCCGAAGATCTGCGCCACATACTGGTCCGCGCGCGGATCGAGCGTCAGGCAGAACGGGATCACCCCCATCCGCGCCACCTCCTGCACCGCGGCACGGGCGTCCTGACGCAGATATTGCGGATCGCGCGCGTCGATATCAGCCGGCGCCCCGTCGGTGATGACCAGCATCAGCTTCTTGTTGGCCGCCACCCGGTTCAGATGCGCGCCCGCATGGCGGATCGCGGCGCCCATGCGGGTCGACAGCTGCCCCCGCATCCCCGCCAGCCGCGCCTTGGGCATCTCGCCCCAGGGCTGATCGAAATCCTTGTAGCGCTGGTAGAAGACATTGTGCCGTCCGTCCGAACAGAACCCGTGCAGCGCAAAGGCATCGCCCACCTTGTGGATGGCCTCGGCCAGCAGCACGGTCGCGGAACGGGTCAGGTCCAGCACGGTCTGGTCCTGCCCCGCCACCCTGTCATTGGTCGATTCCGACAGGTCCAGCAGCGTCATCACCGCGATATCGCGCACCTTCCGCACCGAGCGCATCATCACCCGCGGGTCGGGCTGGCGGCCCATGCGGATGTCTATCATCGCCGTCAGCGCGGCATTGATGTCGATCTCGTCGCCATCCTCCAGCTTGCGGATGCGCTGCACGCCCTGCGGCTGCATCGCGTCCAGCAGGTGCCGCATCCTCTGGGTCAGCTTGCGGTTCTCGGCCAGGATCGCGTCGATCTCCGCCGGATCGCCCAGCCGCGGGCGCTTTTCCAGCACGGTCGCCCAGGCCGGGCGGTTCATCTGGATCTGATAGTCGAACTCGTCATAGAAGACCGGCGCCGCGACGGGCTCCTTGCCTTCCTTCTCGTTGAAGGACAGGCCGTCATCGTCGAACAACTCGTTCTCGGCGACCCAGATTTCCTGCGCATCCTCGCCCGCTGTCTCGACCTCGACCTCGTTCACCATCTCCATGAGCGAGACATATTTGCGGACCTGTTCCGGGGCCTCGCCTGGCCCCTTGTCCCAGTCGATCTCCTCGAATTCCCAGATATAGCGGTTGTCGTCGCGATAGGGCGCGCCCTGCACGTCGCGCCAGGCCGAATAGGGCCGCTCGCGCAGCCGATGGGCAAGTTCCAGCCCCAGATCGCGCGAGATCCGCGCATCCGACAAATCGGCCGCCGCAAACGCGTCCCGCGCCCAGGCCGCCACCGGATCCGCGGTCGCCCAGTCGGGGTCCAGCAGCGCCAGCGCGATCCGGTCGAATTGCGCCCCCATCGAGCCATCGCTCGCGGGCGCGTGGAACCGCCGCCACAGGTCGCGCAGCCGCGGAAAGCGCGCGATGGCGAGCGATTCCACCCGGGCGTCCTCGATCAGGCCCACGCAGGCCTGCTGCAATGCGCTCAGCTCGTCGCCGGGAATTGCCTTGGTCGTGGTGGCCACATGGGCCGCGGCATGGGCGGCCGCGGCGCGGTAGAGGTCAAGCCCGGGCACGCCGTTCCAGTCGTCATAGGCATCCGGCAGGTGCAGGAACCAGTCGGCAATGAAGGGCCGTGCGCCCTCGCGGCTTTCGAAATCGCCTGCGGTCGGACGCATCAGGAAATCCCGGCCCCAGAGTGCGCGCAGATACATCCCGATCCGGCGGTGGATATCGACGAACAGCGTGCCCTTGCGCTCTTTTTGCAGCACGGCCTGCGATTCCGCACTTTCAAGGCTGAAATAGCGCGTCAGGTCCTCGAAATCCGTTCGATGCGCCTGCGCGCCCCAATTCGCCCAGCGGCGCAACCCGCCAAGGGTCAGCACATCCAGCAACTCCTCCAGATGGTCCAGCATGGGGCGCAGCCCGCGGGGCGCCTGGGCAAGCAACTGGTTCAGCAATTGCAGATAGGCGCGGAACAGGTCCGGGTCCGACAACCGGCGCGAGGCGGTGGGCGCCGTGGCGATCACCCGCTCGATCACCGCGCCCGAGGTGCGCGAGGCAAAGCCCAGCAGGGCCTGGGCGAAATCTGGAATGATGTCCTCGCCCAGGTCGCGGGCGAGCGTGGGGACCACCTTGATCCAGGTGCGCACGATATGATCGCCGCGCCCCATATGGCCCAGCGCCACCGCCCCCTTCAGCCAGTTGTCCAGCCCCCGCGGCGACAGCACCCGGATCGCATCCGGCCAGCACTGGTCGAGGATCGCGCGCTGGGCCTCGTCCAGTTCGGCGGTCAGGTCGGCGAAATCGGCGAGCGTGGCCATGGCCTAGAAATAGGTCGTGACGGCCGCATCCAGCGCGTCGCGCATGTCGGGGTCGTCGGTGATGGGACGGACCAGCGCCATCTGGCAGGCGGCCACCGCCGGGATGCCCTGCGCCATCAGCGACCCGGCATGGATCAGCATGCGCGTGGAAATGCCCTCGTCCAGCCCGTGCCCCTTGAGGTTGCGCGCGCGTTCCGCGATCGAGACCAGCTTGTCGGCGTCCTTCGCCTCGATACCCGATTCATGGGCGACGATCTCGACCTCGACCCCGTGGGCGGGATAGTTGAAATCCAGCGCGCCGAAGCGTTGCTTGGTGGACTGTTTCAGGTCCTTCATCAGGCTCTGGTAGCCCGGGTTATAGCTTATGACGAGATGGAAATCCGGATGTGCGCGCAGCAATTCCCCTTTCTTCTCAAGGGGAAGGACGCGGCGGTTGTCGGTCAGCGGGTGGATCACGACGGTCGTGTCCTGGCGCGCCTCGACGATTTCGTCCAGGTAACAGATCGCCCCGTGCCGCGCGGCGAAGGTCAGCGGTCCGTCCTGCCAGCGCGTGCCATCGGCATCCAGCAGGAACCGGCCCACGATGTCCGAGGCGGTCATGTCCTCGTTGCAGGCCACCGTGATCAGCGGCTTGCCCAGCTTCCAGGCCATGTGTTCGACAAAGCGGGTCTTGCCGCAGCCCGTGGGGCCCTTCAGCATCACCGGCATCCTGGCGGCGTAGGCCGCCTCGAACATCTCGACCTCGTTTGCGACGGGCCGGTAATAGGGTTCGGCCGTCACGCGGTACTGTTCGATCATGTCCTTCATACTCGCCTCCCAGGGGGATGCCCGCCGCGCAGGTCACGCGGCGGGCAAGGGTGCATCAGACCGGCGTGCCGCGATAGACCACCATGTTGGCGCCCTGGCTCTGGCTGAAATTGTTGTAGCCGATCAGGCGGACATGGTTGTCCGGGTTCGCCTCGTGGCAGGCCTTCAGTTCGGCCAGGATCACGTCGACATCGGTTTCCCCGAACATCGGCAGCTTCCACATGTACCAGAAATTCGACATCGCGTATTCCGGCTCGGTGTGCTCGATGGCCGGGTTCCAGCCATGTTTCACGATCCATTCCACCTGCTTGCGGATCTGTGCGTCATCCATCGGCGGCAGGTAGGAAAAGGTGCCCATCTTGCGGCTTGCGGGATCCGACAGCCGCGAATTGTAGTCCTGAACCTTGCTCATTTCTCTCTCTCCCTTCGGGCGATCAGCGGTGCTGGGTGTCCAGCTTGTCCACGGTGTCGAACTCGAACTTGATCTCTTTCCACGTCTCCATGGCGATCTTCAGTTCGGGGCTGTGCTTGGCGGCGGCGATCAGGATGTCCTTGCCTTCCTTCTCGATCTCGCGGCCCTCGTTGCGGGCCTGCACGCAGGCCTCAAGCGCGACCCTGTTCGCCGCGGCGCCGGCCGCGTTGCCCCAGGGGTGGCCCAGCGTGCCGCCGCCGAACTGCAGCACCGAGTCGTTGCCGAAGATCGAGACCAGCGCCGGCATGTGCCAGACATGGATCCCGCCCGAGGCGACCGGGAACACGCCCGGCATCGGACCCCAGTCCTGGTCGAAGAAGATCCCGCGCGAACGATCTTCCTTGATGTAGCGGTCACGCATGATGTCGATCCAGCCCAGCGTCGCCTCGCGGTCGCCTTCCAGCTTGCCCACCACGGTGCCCGAATGCAGGTGGTCGCCACCCAGCAGGCGCAGCAGCTTGGTCAGGACCCGGAAGTTGATGCCGTGGTTGGGGTTGCGGTCCATCACCGCATGCATGGCGCGGTGGACGTGCAAGAGCATTCCGTTGTCGCGGCACCATTTCGACAGCGAGTTGTGCGCCGCCCAGCCCAGCGTCAGGTAGTCCGACATGATGATCGGGGTGCCGATCTCCTTGGCGTATTCGGCGCGCTTGTAGACCTCTTCCATGGTCGGCGCGGTCACGTTCATGTAGTGACCCTTGCGTTCGCCGGTCTCGATCTCGGCCTTCTCGATGGCTTCCTGGCAGAAGTCGAACCGGTCGCGCCAGCGCATGAAGGGCTGGCTGTTGACGTTCTCGTCATCCTTGGTGAAGTCCAGACCGCCGCGCAGGCATTCATAGACGGCACGGCCGTAGTTCTTGGCCGACAGGCCGAGCTTCGGCTTGATCGTGCAGCCCAGAAGCGGACGGCCATACTTGTCCAGCTTGTCGCGTTCC
>NZ_DSDD01000487.1:0-4795 GCF_011048875.1 Rhodovulum sp. | reverse complement strand
TCCCTGCGACGCCGGTGGACAGCCTGGCGGCGCTGGGCGCGGCCTGCGATATCGTCGTCTCCTGCGTGCCCGGCGGTGCCGAGACGCGGCACATGATGGGGGCCAATCTCTTCGCCGCGATGAAGCCCCATGCCCATTTTGTCAACATCTCTCGCGGCGACGTCGTCGACGAGGCCGCGCTGATCGCGGCGCTGTCCGAAGGCCGGATCGCGGGGGCGGGGCTTGATGTCTACGAGTTCGAACCCCAGGTGCCGCCCGCGCTGCTGGCGATGGAGAATGTCGCGCTCCTGCCGCATCTGGGCACCGCGACGCTCGAGGTGCGCGAATCGATGGGCATGATGGCGGTCGAGAACATCTGCGCCTTCCTGGCCGGCCAGCCCCTGCCGAACGCGGTCTGAGACCACCGCCTCGTCCCTTCTTCTGGCCGAAAATATCCCGGGGGTCCGGGGGCAGCGCCCCCGGCCGGTCGCCCGGGCGGCAGCCCGGGCGAAACCTGCCCGCGTCCCCGCGCCCCCTTGTCTCGCCCCTCCCCGAAGGACTAGAAGCGCGCAATCGGATTTGCCCCCGCAGGATTTCCCATGACCGACAAGCCGCTCTACGATTTCAACGACCGCATGCTCTCGCTGGGCCTCGCCCGCGTCTCCGAGGCCGCCGCTCTCGCCTCGGCAAGGCTGATCGGCCATGGCGACGAAAAGGCCGCCGACCAGGCCGCGGTCGATGCCATGCGCGTCCAGCTCAACCAGCTTGAGATCGCGGGCGTCGTGGTCATCGGCGAGGGCGAGCGCGACGAGGCGCCGATGCTTTATATCGGCGAGGAGGTGGGCGCAGGCACCGGCCCCGCGGTCGATATCGCGCTCGACCCGCTCGAGGGCACGACGCTGACCGCCAAGGACATGCCCAACGCGCTGGCGGTGATCGCGATGGGGCCGCGCGGCTCGATGCTGCACGCCCCCGATGTCTACATGGAAAAGCTCGCCATCGGGCCGGGCTATCCCGAGGGACTGGTCACGCTCGACATGCCCCCCGCCGAGCGCGTGCGCAAGCTGGCCGCGGCCAAGGGCGGCACGCCCACCGACATCACCGTCTGCATCCTCGAACGCCCCCGGCATGAGGCGCTGATCGCCGAGGTCCGCTCGACCGGTGCGGCGATCCGGCTGATCACCGATGGCGATGTCGCCGGCGTCATGCATTGCGCCGAGGCGCAGCGGACCGGCATCGACATCTACATGGGGTCGGGCGGTGCGCCCGAGGGGGTGCTGGCGGCGGCCGCGCTGAAATGCATGGGCGGTCACATCTTCGGCCAGCTGCTGTTTCGCAACGATGACGAACGCGCCCGCGCCGACCGCGCCGGGATCACCGACCTGAACCGGGTCTATGGCCGCGACGACATGGTGCGCGGCGACGTGATCTTCGCCGCGACCGGGGTGACGGATGGCTCGCTCCTGCCCGGCATCCGGCGCGAGGTGGGCTGGCTGACCGCCGAAACACTGCTGATGCGCTCCAAGACCGGTTCGGTCCGGCGCATGACCTACCGGACCCCAGTGAAATAAGCGATGGCCCGGGCGTTTCTCGACGTCGACTGCTCCGCGACGGGCCGACGCTGGACCGGCCCCACGCCCGAAGAGGCCCGCCAGGCCGAGGCGCTGGAACAGGCCGCACGCCTGCCCCCCGCCGTGGCCGCCGTGCTGGCCCGGCGCGGCGTGGCCCCTGAAGCGGCCGAGGGCTTCCTCGATCCCACGCTCAAGGACCTGCTGCCCGATCCGCTGTCGCTGCGCGACATGGCGGCGGCGGCCGAACGCTTCCTTGCCGCGCTGCGCGGGCGCCAGCGGATTGCGGTCTTTGCCGATTACGATGTCGATGGCGGCGCCTCTGCCGCGCTGATCCTGACCTGGCTGGCCGCGCAGGGGCACAGGGCCACGCTCTACATCCCCGACCGGATCGACGAGGGCTATGGCCCGAACGAACCCGCGATGGAACGGCTTGCCCGCGACCACGACCTGATCGTCTGCGTCGATTGCGGCACGCTGAGCCATGGCCCCATCGCCGCCGCCCAAGGTGCGGACGTGATCGTGCTCGACCATCACCTGGGCGCCGAGACCCTGCCCCCCGCGCTGGCCGTGGTGAACCCCAACCGCCAGGATGAGACCGGCGATCTGGGCCATCTCTGCGCGGCGGGCGTGGTGTTCCTGATGCTGGTCGAGGTGAACCGCCAGATGCGCGCCGCCGGGATGGCGGGGCCGAACCTGATCGACTTCCTCGACCTTGTGGCGCTGGCGACCGTGGCGGATATGGCGCCGCTGACGGGCGTCAACCGCGCGCTGGTCCGCCAGGGGCTCAAGGTGATGGCGCGGCGCGGCCGGCCCGGCCTTGTGGCGCTGTCCGACATCGCGCGGATGAGCAGCGCGCCTACGCCCTATCACCTGGGCTTCCTGCTGGGCCCAAGGGTGAATGCGGGCGGGCGGATCGGCCAGGCCGATCTGGGCGCGCGGCTGCTGGCCACGTCCGATCCGCACGAGGCCGCGGCGCTGGCCGAACGGCTCGACGCGCTGAATACCGAGCGGCGCGAGATCGAGGCCGCGGTGCGCGAGGCGGCGCTGGCCCAGGCCGAGGCGCGCGGGCTGGACGGCCCCCTGGTCTGGGCCGCGGGCGAGGGCTGGCACCCCGGCGTCGTCGGCATCGTCGCCAGCCGCCTGAAGGAGGCCACCAACCGCCCCGCCGTGGTGATCGGGCTGGAGGGCGACCAGGGCAAGGGCTCGGGCCGGTCGGTTTCGGGCGTCGATCTGGGCGCGGCGATCCACCGGCTGGCGGCCGAGGGCTGGCTGCTCAAGGGCGGCGGGCACAGGATGGCGGCGGGTCTGACGGTGGCCCGCGATCGGCTGGACGAGGCGATGGAGCGCCTCGGCGCGCTGCTCGCGAAACAGGGGGCAGGGGCGTCCGGCCCGCGGGAGCTGCGGCTTGATGCGCTGCTGATGCCCGGGGCCGCCAGCGCCGATCTGGTCGAGCGGATCGAGGCCGCAGGCCCCTTCGGCGCAGGCGCCCCCGCGCCCCGCTTCGCCTTCCCGGGAATGGCCGTGAGCTTCGCCCGCCGCGTCGGCGAGAGCCATCTCAGGATCGGCTTTGGCGACGGCACCGGCCCGCGCCTCGACGCCATCGCCTTCGGCGCCTTCGACACCCCCCTCGGCCCGTTGCTCGAATCCCATGGCGGCGCGCGCATCCACCTTGCCGGGCGGCTCGAGATCAACGACTGGGGCGGCCGCCGCCAGGTCCAGTTGCGCCTCGAGGACGCGGCGCGGGCCGACCGACAGTCGGCGAAAAAAACCGCGATATACCCCCTTGCGCAGCCCCGCCAATTTATCTAGGAAACGCCGCACGAGCTAGCGTGGCCCGTTCGTCTATCGGTTAGGACGCCAGGTTTTCAACCTGGAAAGAGGGGTTCGATTCCCCTACGGGCTGCCACTTATCTGAAATGTATAGTTTTTTCAGTTGGTTGCGGGGTAAAACTGTCCCACTGCCCGGACGGGCTGCGAAAGGTGGGACACTTTTTGTCGTCTCGCGCTGCTGAGTTAGCCTTGCGAGCGCGCTGGCGGCACGCAGTTTCTGGGACGCCCCCTTGGTGTAGCGCGTGACCTCCTTCGAGGTCTGATGATCCGTGATCGCCATGATCTCGAATCCGCTGCAGCCGAGCTCGGCCAGTTGCGCGACCGCCGCCTTTCGCAAACCGTGGACCGAGCAATGACTGAGGCCGGCGGCGTCGCACCACTTGCGGAACCGGTTGCCGAATCCAGCTGCCGTGAAGGGTTTGCCGTATTCACTTATCAGGAATGTCGTGCCGCCCACCCGGTCATCCGCGAGGTGGCGCTGCAGTTCGGGGATGATCGGGATCTCCAGCGTAATCGGGTGGCGATTGCGACCCTTGTGCTGGGTGAAGCCGATCCAAAGGACACCCTTCTCATCCTCGCGGACGTTCCTCCACCCGAAGCGCACAAGGTCGGACCGACGCTGGCCGGTGTAGAGCGCCAGGGCCAGCGCGAGGCGCGCCATGGTGCCGAAGGGGTGGGCCTTCTCGTCGGCCTCGATCTCGTCGAGGGACCGGGAATGGTAGCCCTCGGCATTGGTGGTCAGATACTCGACCTGGGCGGCCGGGTTGGTGTCGTGCAGATCGTAGCGCACCGCAAAGCGGAACAGCTGGCGCATTGTCTTGATCATGGTGTTCGCCGCCGCCGGCGTCTTCATCATCTCGTCGCGACGCAGGCGCAGATGGCGCGGCAGGAGCTTGGCATAGGGCTTCTCGCCATCACCATGGTTCTGGAAGAACCGCTCGAGGATCGACCGGCGCGTCCGACGGGTAGATGCGTCGAGTTGCCGGTACATGGGCGACTTGAAATACTGGACACACAGCCAGCCCGGCGTTCCGGGCCGCCCGGTCCGGCTCTTCTCCGTGGTCTTCTTCTGCTTACAGGCCTCGCCCGACTATACACGATGGTAGTCGATCAGGAACTCAGGCGAGCCGACCGGCCCGCGCAACCGGATCTTGGGATGCCCCGCGCGACGATAGTAGAGGCGGACGTTGCCGTGGCGGTCGGTGTCCTCGACCACGTATTTCAACCGCATCATCTTCATCCGGGCATGGCCTTCACAAGTCCCAGGGGTTGTCCTCCACAGCGCCGCCGCCTTCCAGAAGATCGAAGGCGCGATCCACCTGACGGCGATTCCAGACGCGGCGCCCATCAATCCGCTTGGGGGCTGGCATGCGGCCATCCGCGACCATCGCGTCGAACTTCGACACGCCCACGCC
>NZ_DSDD01000199.1:0-4833 GCF_011048875.1 Rhodovulum sp. | reverse complement strand
TGATCGCGCAGAACCATGCCGAGATGCTGGGGCTCTGGCCCAAGGCGCCCGCGGGCATCTACTCGGCCGGGCTCGGCCGCCGCGACGCGCGGGCCCGGATCCTCTTCGCCGGCATCCAGTCCATCCACGACAAGGCGACGCGCATCGGCCATGCCGATCTGGTGCTGATCGACGAGGCCCATCTGATCCCCGGCCGGTCGAACACCATGTATCGCCGTTTCATCACCGACCTGCAGGCGATCAACCCCGCGCTGAAGGTGATCGGGCTGACGGCGACGCCCTTCCGGCTCGACAGCGGCATGCTGCACGAGGGCGAGAACGCGCTCTTCACCGACATCGCCTACGAGGTGTCGGTCCGCGACCTGATCGATCAGGGCTTTCTCTCCCCGCTCATCTCGAAACAGACGAAGACCCGCCTCGACGTGACCGGCGTGGGATCGCGGGGCGGCGAGTTCATCGCGCGCGACCTCGAGGACGCGGTCGACCAGGACGCCATCACGCGCGCCGCTGTGGCCGAGGTGATCGCCCATGGCGAGACGCGCCGGTCCTGGCTCGCCTTCTGCTCGGGCGTCCGCCACGCCACCCACGTCGCCGAGGAGTTCCGCCGCCGCGGGGTGAGCTGCGCCACCATCTTCGGCAAGACGCCGAAAGACGAGCGTGACGCGATCATCGCCGCCTTCAAGCGCGGCGAGATCAGGGCGCTGGCCTCCATGGGCGTGCTGACAACGGGCTTCAACGCGCCGGCCGTGGACCTGATCGCCATGCTGCGGCCCACCAGGTCGGCCGGTCTCTATGTCCAGATGGCCGGACGGGGCACGCGGCTCGCCGAGGGCAAGGAGAACTGCCTTGTTCTCGATTTCGCGGGCAATGTCCGCCGGCATGGCCCCATCGATCTGGTGCGGCCGAAGCGGCCGAGGGGACAGGGCGACGGACCGCCGCCCACCAAGATCTGCCCGGAATGCGGGACCATCGTCGCCATCGCGGCGCTCGAATGCCCTGACTGCGGTTTCGAGTTCCCCGGCCGCGAGGTGAAGCTCGAGCCGACCGCCTCGACGCTGGAGGTCCTGTCGACAGGCAAGCCGCAATGGGCCGCCGTCACCGACGTCACCTACAGGCGCCACGAGAAGCGCGGCGGGCGGGTCTCGCTGAAGGTCACCTACCGCTGCGGTCTCGCCTTCCACACGGAATGGGTCTGCTTCGAGCACGAGGGTTATCCGCGCCGGAAGGCCGTGAGCTGGTGGCGCGAGCGCGCGCCCGAGCTGGAAGTGCCCGAGTCTATCGATGAGGCGCTCCTGCTGGCGGACCGGCTGCGCCGACCCACCGAGATCGCTGTCCGCCCCGCGGGCCGCTTCACCGAAATCACCGCCTACAGGTTCGCCCCATGCCTTACAGCCGTTCCGGGCTCTGCGCCGTCTGCCACCGAGAGCCCCGTGGCTGGGGCTGGTTCGACGCGCGCTTCCGCGTCTCCGACCCGCGGCGCGACACGAGCCGCCGAGACCTCTGCAGCCGCGCTTGCCAGGACATTTGCCACCGGAGGTCGGGCATGATCGATCCGACCCCCAATGAGACGGCGGCCATGGTCGAGGGCGGCAAGGCCGGCGGCGCCTATCTCGACAGCCTCGGCCGGACCGATCTCGCCCAACTCAGCGAGGAGGAGTGGGACACCTTCGTCGAGGTGATCGTCACCGGCTACTGCGACCACCTGCGCGACCTGGCGGCGAAGGACCGCGCGCGTCTCGACGGCATGATCCCGGAGGTGCCCTTCTGATGGCGGACACCTCGTGGATGGCGCGCGTGGGCGCGCGTCTCGTGACCAACGGCTACGCGATCCTGCCGATCGCGCCCGGCACCAAGAAACCCGGCCAGTTCACCCGCGCGGTCTGGCACGACTACCCGCAGTGGAATCGGCATGCGAGCCGCGCCACGACCGAGCTCGAGGTCACGACCTGGTCCAGCTGGCCCGACTGCGGCGTCGGAATCGTCGGCGGCGCGGTCGCCGCGCTCGACATCGACGTCGCCGAGGATGGCGAGCTTGCGCTGCGCATCGAACGACTGGCCCGCGAGCGGCTGGGCGACACGCCGGCGCTCAGGATCGGCAAGCCACCGAAGCGGCTGCTTGTCTATCGCACGCGAGAGCCCTTCGCCGGGATCCGGCGTGCCCCGTTGGAAATGCTCTGCCTCGGACAGCAGTTCGTGGCCTATGCCGAGCATCCCGACACCGGTCAGCCCTATGCGTGGCCGGACGAGGGGTTGGCTGACCTCGACATCGAGAGTCTGCCCGCCATCGACGCCGGCCGGGCGGCAGCGTTTCTCGACGAGGCGCTGGCGCTGATTCCGCCCGAGATGCGCCCGAAGAGCCTCGGTGCGAAGACGGCGAACGGCGCAGCGCACCCGAGTCTGCCGGCCCACGCACAGGCCGGCACGCTGGCGGCGATCCGCAGCGCGCTCGCCTGGCTGCCCAACGCCGAGCTCGACTACGACAGCTGGATGCGCATCGGCATGGCGCTGAAGGGCGCGCTGGGCGAGGAGGGTGCTGCGCTCTTCGCCGACTGGTCGGCGCAGGCCGCCAAGAACGATCCGGCCGCGACGGCGAAGGCGTGGGCGAGCTTCAGGCCCGCGCGCATCGGCGCCGGCACGATCTATCACCTCGCCATGGAGAAGGGCTGGCGTCCCGATCCCGACCTGCTGCTCGACGGCAGTCAGAAGGTTTGCTCGGGCGACGCGCATCCCGCGGCGGGCCTCCTCGCGCGGCTCGCCCAGCCTGAAGCCCCGATGCCGATCCTCGCGCCTGCGCCGTCCTTCACGCTGACGATCCCAGGCGGGCTCGTGGGCGATCTCGCGCGCTACATGATCGACACGGCACGCAGACCGCAGCCGCTTCTTGCGGTGGGTGCGAGCCTCTGCGCCCTCGGCGCGCTGATGGGGCGGCGCTACCGCACGACGACCGACCTGCGCACGAACCTCTACATCGTCGGCATCGCGGACAGCGGCTCGGGCAAGAACCACGCCCGCGAGGTCGTCAACGAGCTGTTCTTCGCGGCCGGCCTCGCGCACCACCTGGGCGGCAACAAGATCGCGTCGGGCGCGGGGCTCCTGACCGCTCTCCACCGTCAGCCCGCCATCTTGTTCCAGATCGACGAGTTCGGGATGTTCCTTGCGGCGGCGGCCGACCGGAAGCGCAGCCCGCGCCACGTCACCGAGATCCTCGACAACATGACCGAGCTCTACACCGCGGCGTGCGGGGTCTTTCTCGGCGCGGAATACGCCAACCGGGACGGCTCGAACGAGCGGCGCGACATCGTCCAGCCCTGCCTCTGCGTCTATGGCACGACGACGCCGCTGCATTTCTGGGGGGCGCTGCAAGGCGCGAATGTCGTCGACGGCTCGCTCGCCCGGTTCATCATCCTGCCGAGCGAGGAGGACTATCCGGACGAGAACCGTAGCGCCGGGCTGCGTCGACCTCCGCGCGCGCTGATCGAGGGGCTGCAGCGGCTCGCCGAAGGCGGCGGCCGGGCGAGCGGTAACCTCGCCGGCCGAACCTCGGGCCCCGAGACCGCGGTCGACCCGATGACAGTGCCGATGGACGATGAGGCGCAGCTTCGCTTCGACGCGCTCAGCGACGAGATCACCGGCGAGCTCAGGGCTGCAGCCGGCACGTTCCAGACGGCCGATCCTTGCTCGGATCGCGGAAAACGCGGCCAAGGTCGCGCTCGTCCTGGCCGGGGGGCGGAATGCGGTCCATCCTGTCATCCGGCTCGAGGAGGCCGTCTGGGCGATTGATTTCGTGCGGCACTTCGCCCGGCGCACCATCGACGCCGTTGAGCGCCATGTCGCCGACACCGAGACCGAGGCGCATCTGAAGCGGGTGCGAGAGATCATCCGCAAGGCCGGGTCGGCAGGCGTCACCAAGTCCGAACTGACCCGCGCGTCGCAATGGCTCCGGGCGCGCGACCGCGACGACATCCTGCTCACGCTGGTCGAGAGCGGTGACATCGTCGCGGTGGAGAAGGAGACCGGGGGGCGGAAGGCCATGCGCTTCCGGGCGATGCGGTGAGGGTCGGGACGGTGCTTCCTTCAACCGCCCCCATCCTTCATTTGAAGGAAGTTTGTGCGCAAGCTCCCGTCCCGGAATGGAAATCCGGCGCGCGGGGCTTCTTTCAATATTTCACGCAAGGACCCTCGCGCGCGTGGATGGGAAGGGGTGCCACACCCATACCCCATGAAATAACTGAAATATTGAAAGAAGAGATTTATACTCATTCTGCCAATGGCTTGCGGCCCCACTTCCTTCAAGCGGACGGGGTGAAGCCATTGAAGGAAGTGCCGGGCGCTCCCGGCATCGACAACGTGACCGTGACCAGACCTCGCGATCCCGGTCCGGGCGCGCGTGCTGCCGCTCTACCCGAGCAGCCGTGCCGCCCCGGCCTCTCAATCGAAGAGGAGGTCATCATGGACCGCTCCCCACACATCGCTGCGGCGCCTCTCACGGCTGCCGGCACTCTCGACCGCTGCATTCTCGCGCTGGATCTCGGCACCAGCACCGGCTGGGCGTTGCGCTCGGCCGAAGGGCTGATCACCAGTGGGACCGCGAGCTTCAGGCCCGGCCGCTATGACGGTGGCGGCATGCGCTATCTGCGCTTCACCAACTGGCTGACCGAGATCGATCGCCTGTCGGGACCGGTCGCCGCGATCTGGTTCGAGGAGGTGCGCCGCCACGCCGCAACTGACGCGGCCCATGTCTATGGCGGGCTCATGGCCACGCTCACTTCTTGGGCCGAGCTGCGGGGCGTGCCTTATCAGGGCGTGCCGGTCGGCACCATCAAGCGCCACGCC
>NZ_DSDD01000007.1:0-4837 GCF_011048875.1 Rhodovulum sp. | reverse complement strand
GGGCCGCGGACCACACGCTGGTGATTTCCAGCTGGGCGCCGCCCACCCACAATATCAACGCGAAGATGTGGCCGAAATTCATCGAGATGATCGAGGAGGCCACCGACGGGCGCGTGAGCGCCGAGGTCAAGCTGGGCCTGGCCGAGGCGCCCGCGCAGATGGACCTTGTCATGGATGGCGCGGCGGATGTCTCGATCATCTTCCACGGCTATCAGCCGGGCCGTTTCGTCACCACCAAGATGATCGAGTTGCCGGGCTATGTCGGCAGTTCCGAGGCCGCGGCGGTGGCCTGTTGGCGCGCCTGCGAGGCCCATCTGAAACAGGCCGACGAGCATCGCGGCGTCAAGGTGATCGCGCTGCACAGCCATGGCGGGGCGCAACTGCAATCGGCCGCGCCGGTGACCGCGCTGGACCAGATGGCGGGGATGAAGGTGCGCATCCCCGGCGGCGTCGCGACCGATCTGGGCGCGGCGCTGGGCATGATCGGCATCCAGGTGCCCGCGCCCAAGGTCTACGAGACGCTGGCCTCGCGCGCCGCCGATGGCGTGGTGATCCCCATCGAGTCGCGCGTGGGCTTCAAGCTGACCGAAGTGGCGCAGAACATGTACATGCTGCCCGGCGGGCTTACCGCGGCTCCTTCGCCTTCATAATGTCCGAGGACGCCTTTGCCGACCTGCCCGAGGACATCCGGACTGCGCTGGAGGAAAAGGTCTTCGGCGAACCGCTGAGCCGGGCCATCGGCGCGATCTGGGAAGAGGGCGACGCCGAGGGCATCGCGCTGACCGAGGCCACCCCGGGCAACGCGATCCATCAGGCCAGCCCCGAAGATGCCGCCCGTTTCGACGAGATCGCCGAAACCATCCGCGCCAGGGTGATCGAGGAGGTCGCCGCCACCGGCGTCGATGCCCGGGCCGCCCATGACATGATCCGGGCCGAAATGGCCGCCTGGTGAGAGGCACGCGGGGCCGAGACCTGCGGCCCCGCGCCACCTCGGGGGAGGGAAAATGGAAACGCTGATCGCGCTTGCCCGGGGGGGGCAGCCGCCTGCCCGTTGCGCTGGCCTGTCTGGCACTGTTTGCGCTGATGACGATGACCCTTGCCGATGTGATCCTGCGCTCGGGGCTGAACGCGCCGATCCAGGCGGCGACCGAACTGACCCGCGTGCTGATGGCGGTGATGGTGTTTTCCTGCCTGCCGGTGATCTCGGCAAAGGGCGGGCATATCGCGGTCGATCTGTTCGACGGGATAGTCGACCGGCTGCACCTGAACCGGCTGCGCGAGACAGCGATCAACATTGCCTGCGGGGGGATGCTGGTCTGGCCCGCCGAGCGGTTGTGGATGCTTGCCGGGCGCGCGCGCGGCTATGGAGACGTGACCGAATACCTGTCGATCCCGGTCTATCTGGTCACCGGCTTCATCGCCATATCCGCCGCGCTGACCGCCGCCGTGATGGTCGCGGTCGGGCTGATCCACATCTTCGCCCCGCATCTGCTGGACGGGGACCGCGCCCAATGACCGAGGCGCTGATCGGATTCGCGCTGGTCCTTGCGCTGGTCTTGATGCGCATGCCCATCGTCTTTGCCATGGGGCTGGTCGGCACGCTGGGCTTTGCCCATGTCCGCGGCGGGTCGATCCTCGACGAACGCGGGCTGAAGGCTGCGCTGTCGATGGTGGGCCGCCAGATCACCGACACCGCGCAGGATTACGGGCTTTCGGTGATCCCCCTGTTCATCCTGATGGGCCTGTTCGTGAATAAGAGCGGGCTGGCGCGCGAGCTTTATGCCGTCTCGCATGTCTTTCTCGGCCATTTCCGCGGCGGGCTGGCGATGGCGATGGCGACGGTGGCGGCCTGCGGCGGGTTCTCGGCGATCTGCGGTTCGTCGCTGGCGACCGCGGCCACCATGTCAAAGGTCGCCATGCCCGAGATGCGCCGCTACGGCTATGCCGACAGCCTGTCGACCGCCTCGATCGCGGCGGGCGGCACGCTGGGCATCCTGATCCCGCCCTCGGTGATCCTGGTGATCTACGGTCTGCTGACCGAAACCTCGATCGGCAAGCTTTTCGTCGCAGGCGTGATCCCGGGCGGTCTGGGCATCCTATTCTACCTGTTCGCGGTGCGCTGGGTGGTGTTCCGCAACCCCGCAGCCGGCCCCGCGGCGGCCCGCGTCCCCTGGCCCGGGCGGCTGCGGGCGATGCGCTCGATCTGGGCGGTGGTTCTGCTGTTCGTCCTGGTGATCGGCGGGCTTTACGGGCTGTTCGACGTGGCGCCGCTGAACCTGACCTTCTCGCCGACCGAGGCGGCGGGCATGGGCGCGATGGGGGCCTTCCTGATCGCGCTGGCGCGCGGCGGGCTGACGCTGCGCGGCACATTCGGGGTGCTCAAGGAAACCGCGATGACCGCGACCAGCCTGTTCGCGGTGCTGATCGGGGCGCAGATCTTTTCCAATTTCGTCAACCTTGCCGGTCTGCCCGAGGCGCTGTTGGGGATCGTCACCGCCCATGACGTGGCGCCCTTCACGGTGATGCTGATGATCCTTGCAATCTATCTGGCGCTTGGCTGTGTGTTCGAAAGCCTGTCGATGCTGCTGCTGACGGTGCCGATCTTTTTCCCGCTGGTGGTGTCGCTGGGCTACGATCCGGTGTGGTTCGGCATCGTCGTCGTCGTGGTGACCGAGATCAGCCTGATCACGCCGCCCGTTGGCCTGAACGTCTTCGTGCTGCGCGGCGTTCTGGGCGATGTCTCGACCGGCACGATCTTTCGCGGCGTCACACCGTTCTGGATCGCCGACGTCCTGCGGCTGGCGCTGATCGTGGCGCTGCCCTGGCTGGTGCTGGTGCTGGTGCTGCCCGGCCAGATGGGGCCATGAGCGATGCGGCAATCCGCACCATGTCATGAAATTGCCCGGAACATAGAACTGTCATAACTTTTTTAGGCAGAACGCGCGATGCAGGACATGAAGCCATGACCGAAGCCCTGCGGCAGACCGCCGCCGAACCGTCCCCCGCGGGCGCCGGGCGCCCGCTGACCGGCAACGAGGCCATCGCCCGCGGCCGTGGGAGACCGGCGCAAGGGTCGCCGCCGCCTATCCCGGCACGCCGTCCACCGAAATCCCGGAGAACGTCGCGACCTACCCCGCGTCGGACATCCACGCGCAATGGTCCACCAACGAGAAGACCGCGAGGGATGTCGCCATCGGCGCCAGCTTCGCCGGGGTGCGCGCCTTCACCGCGATGAAGCATGTGGGCCTGAACGTCGCCGCCGATGCGCTGATGTCGTTTTCCTATATCGGGGTGAATGGCGGGCTGGTGATCGCGATCGCGACGATCCGGGCATCCATTCCTCGCAGAACGAACAGGACAGCCGGATCTATGCTCGCTTCGCGCAGGTGCCCGTGCTGGAACCCTCCGACGGGCAGGAGGCGCTGGAGTTCACCCGTCAGGCCTTCGACATCTCGGAACAGTTCGACACGCCGGTCTTCGTGCGGTCCACAACACGGCTGTCGCATACCCGCAGCGCGGTGGTGATGGGCACGCGCGAAGAACAGACCGGGCGCGCCTTCCGCGAGTTGCCGCAGAAGAACGTGATGATCCCGGCCCATGCCCGGCGCCGGCACGGCGTCGTGCTGGAACGCGAACAGCGGCTGAAGGACTGGCTGGCGGACAATCCCCTGAACCGGGTCGAGCCGGGCGACACGCGCGTCGGCATCATCACCTCGGGCATCCCCTATACCTATGTAAAGGAGGTCATGCCCGACGCCACGGTGCTGAAACTCGGCGTCACATGGCCCCTGCCCGACCGGCTGATCCGCGACTTCTGCGCGGGCGCCGAGCGCGTGCTCGTGGTCGAGGAGCTGGAGCCCATGATCGAGGACGCGCTCAAGGCCATGGGCATCCCGGCCGAGGGCAAGGCGGTCTTCCCGCGCGAGGGCGAGTTCTCGCCCGAGGTTGTGCATGACGGGCTGGCGCGCGCCGGGCTGATGGCGCCGCGCGTCAACGCCGCGCCGTTCGAATTCGCGGCGATGATCCGCCCGCCGGTGCTGTGTGCGGGCTGCCCGCACGCGGCCTGCTACATGGCGCTGCGCGCGCTGGATGCGCGGGTGGCGGGCGATATCGGCTGCTACACGCTGGCGGTGGTGGAGCCGCTGAAATCCATCGACACCTGCGTCTCGATGGGGTCGTCCATCGCCAACGCGGTGGGCATGGCCAAGGCGGGGACCGAGACGAAACCGATCGTCGCCACGATCGGCGATTCCACCTTCCTGCATTCGGGCATCCCGCCGCTGATCGACGCGGTCTATAACGGCGCCGATATCACCGTCTTCCTGCTCGACAACCACATCACCGCGATGACCGGCGGGCAGGACCATCCCGGCACCGGCCGCACACTGCGCGGCGATCCCGCGCCCCGGGTGGATTTCATGGATCTGGTGAAATCGCTGGGCGTCAAATGGGTGCAAAAGGTCGACAGCTACGACACCGCCAGCATGCAGCGCACGCTGCGCGAGGCGATCGCTCACAAGGGCGTGTCGGTCGTGATCTCGGATCGGCCCTGCGTGCTGGACCCGGTGCGGATCAAGGGTCCCGCGATGGGGGTGGAACAGGAAAGCTGCATCGCCTGCCAGGCCTGCATGAACCTGGGCTGCCCGGCGATCACCTGGTCCGAGGGCTGGCACGAGGGCCGCCACAAGGTCCAGATCGACCCCGAGGCCTGCATCGGCTTGTCTTACGACGATCACAGGCTCCCGGGTTAGAAGGGAGCCGCTGCCCGGCACCTTAAATATGCCGGGCAGCGGCGGCGGTTGGATCGTAATGGGCTGGGTCGTGATGGACCGTTCTG